>JADGNW010000006.1 GCA_017883315.1 Blastocatellia bacterium
TAAATCGCAGCTCGATCGTCAATCTGGAGTATCTCACGGAGATCATTCCGTGGTTTTCCGGCACATGTAAGCTGAAACTTGCTAATGGCACGGAACTGCCGCTCAGCCGCGAACGCGTCCCGCGCTTAAAAGAGCTGGTGGGGATCATGAAGCACGGCACGGGCAACTGACCGGCCGCTTGGAGCACTGCCGCCTACGGCAGGAAAGCTGAGGTTTGTGTGAGCATTGGAACCGCGATCTCAAAGGCTCTAGAGGATGGCCTGCCATCGTATTCGGCGGTTCATATCGACGACATGGAAACGACCTTAGCGTTGCTGCGGTCAGCACTGGAGATCGCCAAGCTGGGTGACAGCCATGCTCGTCAGGTGAACATCCACCTTCAGGCGCTCTCCAGCCAGTTGGAAGCGCTCTCGCAGTCGCGCGCGGGCTTGATGCCGGCAGCCCTGGGTCAGATGGCGACGCGAATCAAGCCGCCTCCGGGCGTAATCACCCAGAAGAATCAGCTTGTTTATCGCAGCGACGCGATGCGTGAGGTTGTAACGATGGCAGGCCGCGCAGCCGAGAGCGGATTGACCACCCTGATAACGGGCGAAACCGGTGTGGGCAAGGAACTGATCGCCAGGCTTATTCATCTTCGCGGTGATCGAGCCGGGGCGGTGCTGGTTCCGTTCAACTGCGCGGCCTTGCCACGGGACCTGTTCGAGAGCCTCTTATTCGGACACAAGCGCGGCTCATTCACCGGCGCCACTCACGATCAACGGGGCGTGATCCGGGCAGCGGCAGGCGGCACCCTCTTCCTGGACGAGATAGGCGAACTGCCGCTCGATGTCCAACCCAAGTTGCTTCGGTTTCTGCAAGAGGGAGAGATCCATCCGCTGGGCCACGCATGCCCTATTCGAATTGACACGCGAATAGTTGCCTCGACCAACCGCCGGCTGCAGTCCGATGTGCTCGCGGGACGGTTCCGCGCAGACCTGTTTTACCGTCTCGGCGTTTTTGTGATCAACATCCCGCCGTTACGGCAGCGCCGCGACGACATCCTTGTCCTGTGCGACCATTTCATCGAGAAGTATGCCTTCTGCCGCGCCATCCAGCTCTCGGCCGAGGCTAAGGATTGCTTGATGGAATACGATTGGCCCGGCAATGTTCGCGAGCTGAGCAATATCGTTCAGCGCTTGTGCACCATGGCCGAGGACGGACAGTCGCTGTCGCGGGCGTATGTTTGCAAGGAGCTTTCTTCCTCCGTGGAGGCTCCGCGGATTCTGATGCCACAGGGCGCTTATGAAAAGCTAAGCCACGTTGCTCCCATCCCACCGGGCCTCACTCTCGCCGCAGCGGTCGGGATGCTCGAGCGCCAACAGGTTTGGGACACGCTCAACCGGCACGGCGGGAACTTTGCCAGAGCGGCTCAAGAGCTGGGTCTTTCAACGTTCGGACTTCGCAAGAAGCACCTGCGGCTCTTCGGACAAGCAGCCAAGCAAGCAACCGCACACGACATTCAGCAACAAGATTAGCAACGGCGGTTGCCGGCGCCTCCATTATCTCGAGTGCGCGCCGCCTCAATCCGGCTTCGAAGCGGTGCCCCAATCTCCTTGATAGCACGGCTTAGTGAGCAAACTCCCTTTTTACTGTAAGCTTCATAACGACTGGTATGTATCTTGCCTAACACAGTGTTGACCTCGGTTCAGGCGGAACAGGTTAATCAATCGTCCAACACACTGGCAGTTTTGCTCGCGACCCGGCGAAGCAGTTGGATACTTGGTTGCGTGCGCCGCCGGATCTACCGAAGGCAAAAATCACAATGGAGAAGGAGCAACACAGATGAACAACGACCTAGTGTGCATGGAGCTCAACATTGAAGTGTTAGAGCGTCGCGTTGAATTGATGGCAGCCGCCGGTGGATGTACGTCGACCAGCACAAGCTGCAGCAACATCGTCATTACCGATGTTGTAGAAGCCCTGGTTCCCTAGGCAATCAGTTTACCTGTTCGGTCTTGGCCGAACCCTAAACCCACAGTTGATAATGGAGAGGAGACACACAAATGAAGAACGACTTAGTAAAAATGGATCTCGACATCGAAGTGTTGGAGCATCGCGTGGAAATGATGGCCGCCGCCGGCGGCTGTAGTTCCAGCAGCTCTAGCTGCAGCAACATCGTCGTTATCGAGGTAATCTTGGACATAATCCCCTAGGCAGTCCGTTTGCCTACGGAACCGAATCGCGACCAAACGAACAGTACCTGGCGCCGGTATCATCAACGAAGTGGGGACGAAGATCCCCAACTACACGGCCGGCTCAAAAGCGGTCGAGAGGGGTTCAGTCTTCGGATCGCGCCTGCAGTTAACCGAACCGCCGTTCATCGAGCATTATTCTATCCCGCCGCCCGCTGTCGACTCGTGGCAGCTATGCGGCGGGATTCGTTTTTTGCCGCTGCCGTCAGCATTTCCCGGTTTCGGCCCGGCATACAATTCCTGTAACTCAGCCGCAATCAAATCCGTGACGGTCGTCGCGCAAGAAGCCACGCAAGCAGTTCTTAATAACGCATTGACCTCGGTTCAGGTGGAACAGGTTCATTCCAACAACAATCCAAACAGTGTGATCGTGACTACCGATTCGATTGGGTAGTTGTATTCGATGCGGCGGGGGTTTGTGATCCTTATCGCCGCCGGTCAACATCTGCCGGTTACGGCTCGGCATACAATTCTTACGGCTCAGCCGCAATTCATTGTCTCATCCAGTCTACAGGCAGATACTCGCAACCAGTCGAGCAAGAAGCCGAGCAAGAACGCCAGGGAGGAAGGGCTCGGCAGCGGAGAAAAAGCTATGGTGAGACCAAGAATCAAAGAGAGCTACGACGTTATCCCGGAGGCCGTTGACCGTTATCAGATCCGCAGCTCAGAAGAGACGACGGTAATGAAGGGCGCAACAGTTAAACAGGTGTTCAGTCATCTCTTGCCGCTGCTGGATGGAGAAAACACCGAGGAAGCAATAGCGGAGAAGTTAGGTGCAGTCGCCAGTGCAGGCCTTGTGCACGCAGTAATCGAAAAGTTACGGGGCGCAGGAGTTGTCGAGGATGCCGCAAGCGACGAAGGCCAGGGACTCTCCGCGGAAGAGCTCGAAGCGTATCGCCAGCAACTGGTCTTCCTCGATCTCACACTCGAGAGAGGATCAGCGGTGCAGGCTCAACTCCTCCTAAAGAATGCCCGGCTATCTGTCATCGGCGGTGGAGAACTCGCTGTCGCGGTGGCCCTCGAAGCCGTGCGCGCAGGGGTCGGCCGGATTCTGGGAGCGAACATACAGTCGGGCCATTCAATCGTTCAGGCTATCCCACTCGTCAGCTTTGAAGGCGGCGGCATTGGGACTGGCGATCAGCGAGAGCTCGAAGCTCTTCTCGACGCCGAGTCCCCCACTTTACTGGCGATCGCGATAGATCGCAGCGAGCCCGCTCTGCTTGAAGCGATCAACACGTTTTCGCAAAGCCGCAATATCGCTCTCTTGCACTGTCTGGCGAACGGAACGCAGGCGACGGTCGGCCCGCTGGTAGTACCCGGACAGACCGCTTGCTTGACCTGTTATCGATTGCGCATGAACAGTCAAGTCGAGTTCTACGAGCAGCAGCGCGCCTTTGAAGCATGGGTCAAGTCGAACGGACATCGCCGCGCCCGGTCCGGCACCCCGCCCGCCCTTACGAATATGGCGGCCGCGATGGCGATGCTCGAGCTCATCAAACACGTCACCGAGGTTTACGAGCCGGAGATATACGACAAGTTCATCTCCATCGACGCACTCACCCTCGAAGTCATATCACATCAGTTGTTGAAGCTTCCGCGCTGTCCCGATTGCGGCGGCGGCCGTTCGAGCATTCGTTACTCGACCTGGCAGGAGCCGCGATGAGAGATATTCAGCTTCACGATGTCGTTCGCTCCGGACTGCCCGCCGCGCTGGAAAAAGGCGCGCGGCTCCTGGATCCGACTTGCGGTGTCATCAAGGCCATCATCCCCAATACGCTCGAGCCGGGCGACCCGCTCATCCACGCATTCGGCGCGCTGACTTGTCAGACCGAGCGTCTGAACTTCAATCCGATGGCGCACAGAATGGGCGGCGCGTCGGTGAATCCAGATGCCGCGCTGGCGGCTACTATTGGAGAAGCCGTCGAGCGATACTGCGCTGCCTACTACGAGCCGGAAGAGCTGGTCTTCGCCACCTACAAGGAAGTGGAATCGGACGCCGTGCACCCGTCCAGGTTCGGACTCTTCTCCGAGCGCCAATACGCGAAACCGGATTTCCCTTACAAACCGTTGACGACCGACTCGCCAATCACCTGGACATGGGGTTACTCGCTTCAGCGCCAGAAGCCGACTCTGGTGCCAGCCTCGCTCACCTATCTTCCGTTCCGCATCAATCAGGCTCGCCGCGAGACGCACCTCACTTACACAACATCGACCGGGCTCGCATGCGGAGGCACGCTGGAGGAGGCGATCCTGTCGGGGATCAGCGAGGCAGTCGAGCGCGATGGGGTCACAAGCATGTGGCTCACGCGGATGCGCGTCCCTCACGTCGAGATCGACGAGGCCAGCGCGCTGCACAGTATCTATAAGAAAGCGTTCGCGCTGGCCGGCCTTCGCTACTACATTTGCGATGCCACCACCGACCTCGGTCTACCAGTCTTCTTCGCGTTGCTGGTTGGCGACTCGAATTACGGGCGCATGGTGAATGCGGGCTGTCAGGCCGCGCTGTCGCCGACTGCCGCCATATTGAAGAGCCTGGTCGAAGCGTCGCAAGGCCGGCCGTATCTTCGGTATGCATTCCAGCAGAATCCCAAGTGGGAGTGCGCGCCGGATTTTTCCAACATTCGCGACTTCGACGATCACGCGCGAGTGTATACGAAAGCTCCGCAGATTTTCGGTGAGCTTGATTTCGTCATGGGCCCGCGTGCTTCGAAACCGTTGAGCGGGATCCCCGATCTTTCGACCGGATCGGTTCGCGACGATATTGAAGTCTACGTGTCGCGGCTCGCCGAGCGCGACATCGACGTGATCGTTGTCGATCTGACAACGCCGGACATTGAATCAATCGGGTTCAAAGTTGTGCGGGTCATTACGCCAGGCTTGCAGCTTCTGCACGGCGACCACCTGACACCATTTTTAGGCTGTGAGCGGTTGTACCGTCTGCCCGAAGCGATGGGCCATCGCAAGGGCCTTATCAGAGAAGACGAGCTGAACCCGTTTCCGCATCCGTTGCCGTAACGGGGCCATTATAGAGGCGCCAGTCGTGAACATATTAAAGAAAACAAATCGCAAGAATCCGATGCGGCTGATCTACGAAGAGTCGCTGTATTCGCCTTCGGAGATCTACCAGGAAGCGGCGAAGCTCAACGCGAGCAACATCCGGCGGTTTCGCCGGCGCATCGAGCGGGTGCTCGGCCAGGAGTTCTTTCTAAGGCGAATCTCGCAGGCGTACAAAATGTATCCTACGTGCCCCCGAGTTTCGCTGCCTTCGGGAGCAGAGCTGGCGGAGCCGCCTCTTGCAAAATCGCTGCGAGAGACCATCGTGAAGCGAAGGTCCGCCCGTGAGTATTCGGGACAGCCCATGTCGGTGAATGACCTCAGCATCGTTCTCAGAAACAGCTACGGCGTAACCGGCAAAGCAACATTGCTGCACAACGTCGAGCAGAAGCTGAGAGCAGTGCCGTCCGGGGGCGCGTTGTACCCGCTCGAGATCTACGCTGCGTGCTTCAACGTCGATGGAATCGAGCCTGGCGTCTATCACTACAACGTGCAGGACGAATCGCTCGAGTGCGTTCGGCAGGGCCAATTCAGCGCCGAGTTTGGGCGAATATGCTTTACCGAAGACATGTTCAGCAAGCTGCCGGTCCTCGTCATCATCTCGGGGATTCTGAAGAGGTCTTCTCTGAAGTACAGCGAGCGCGCATACCGCTTCATGGTTCTGGAGGCCGGACACGTGGGCCAGAACCTGTGCCTATCGGCGACTTCGCTCGGGTTGGGCAGCTTGATGCTTGGAGGATACCTCGACGAGGAGATCGACCAGATTCTCGGCGTCGACGGCGTTCAAGAGACCGTGCTCTATATGGCAGCAGTAGGAGGCATTTGATGATTAGCTTATCGGCTCGGACAATCCTGAAACTGGCTGCCTTTGTGGCTGTAATCGCTATCGGTGTTGCACCGGTCACAGGCCAAGTCGCTCCGCTCAAGGGCCAGGTCGCTCCGCCCACAGGCCAGACCGCTCCAATCAAGGGGCAGATCTTTCCGGTCACAGGCCAGATCGCTTCGGTCAAGGGCCAGATCGCTCCCGTCAGCGGCGCGACGCTCAATTTCTTTCAAACATACAAGAAAGTGATGCACTTGATGGATGTCAAGGAAATCTCGCGTGAGGCGCTGGCCGATTACGATAAGGCGCTTGATCTCTTGATCGCGGGAGACATCAACGGAGCGCTCGACGCGTTGGAGTCAGCACAGGTGACCGATGTGATAAGGGAGGAATCGCGGGTGTTGTGGGCGCCTTATTCGCTACTGATCGGCGACCGCGGACTGTACCCGCGCGGCACGGCGTTCCTGCAGAGGTTGACGCTCGAGCATCCGAAGCTCGCACACCTTCACACGGATCTGGCAGCGACATATGGAATGTATGCAGGTTGGCTGAAGGAGCATGATCCGCAACACCTGCTCGGGGTTTCAGGGTTATCGCTCGCCGAGTATGAGGTGGCGCTGGTGCTGGGTCCCGATTCGTTTCAAGCGAACTATGGACACGCAACCTATCTCACTTATGTGCCGGGCCGGGAAGCAGAGTGGGAGAAGGAATTCAGAAAGCTGATAGCGATGCGCCCCGCGGACATGCACGGCTATCCGTTCCCGGCGGTGTACCAGTCGTTCGTCGACGGTCTGCTAAGGAGCGGCCAGGAGCAGAAAGCGCGTATGGTCTTGAAGGAAGCGCTCGTCCTCTATCCCAAATCGCTGGGCCTTCAAGCGCTCGCCAGAAAATTACCAGCAGAAGAACAGCAAGGAACGCCGAAGGAGTGAATCGCATGATCAGGAAGTCTGTATTTCTAGTTGTAATGGTAGCGTTGATGGTGCCGGCTATGAGCGCTCAATCGAACATGAAGATCATTGACTTTGAAACCAGTATGACAAGCCTGGGTCTGAAAATCGGGACCTACAGCGACAAGTCGATGAATGGGACTTCGGTAATCAAGGTCAAGTCAACCGAAGGGCCGGCTGGCCACGGTAAGGCACTGGATCTCTTCGGCAGCATTACGACCGACTATCCGTACGGTTTTGCCGGGCTTCACGTCCCGCTCACCAAGAACGATGCGGATGTGATGGATGTCAGCGGGTTCAAGGGCCTGCGATTCGCGGCCCGCGGCGACGGTCAGAGTTATATGGTCGTGATGATTACCCAGGCTGTAAAGGACTTCGACGATTTTTCGTACCTGTTCAAGCCTACCTCGGAATGGACGACCCTCGATATTCCATTCACGAAGCTCAAGCAGTTGGGATTCGGCGCGCCGATGAGGTGGTCCGGCAAGGACCTGAAGGCGATCCGATTTCAGATTCAGACCTTTGGTCCGCCGATCTCGCACTACGAGTTCGCTGTGGACGACGTCGAGTTCTACTAAACAAGCAGAGTTCAGATCACTCGATCCGAGCGGAGGGAATATGAGTAACAGTTTCAGATCGGCTATCGCAATCCTCGCCCTTATAGCTGGAATCCTATCGACCGCCGATGCGAGCACGCGCCCCACAACGGAGCAGACACGGGCGCAGACAGGTAAGAGCGTCCAGGACCCTAGAGCGGCAAGGATTCTGAAGAACTTTCAAGCTGGCCGGAAAGTCCTCATTCAAACCAGCGCCTCCGAGCCGGTCATGAAGGACTTCGATCAAGCCGAGCAACAGTTCGCCGCTGGCGATCTCGATGGCGCGCTCTCAAGGTTGGAAGCGGCGCTGAAGCGCGAAGCGCGGAGATCCACCTTCCGAGTTATCTGGTCGACCTACGACCGCATCACCGAAGACTATGAGAAGTTCGACCGTTACGTTTTCTTCATGCAGGATCTGGTGAATGCATACCCGAACGTGCCCGATGTGAGGGCGGCGTTGGCGTCGGCATACGGCGTCAAGGCGGCGCACCTTCAGAAGACCAACCCTGCGGCGATGAAGGATGTGATTCGATATGGCAACCTCTCGGTCGATCAACTGGATGTTGCGCTCGCTATCGACCCGGAGAGCTTCATGGCGCGGTTGGCCCGGGGCATCACTTTCTCGTACGAACCCGCCCGGCTGGCGGACGCCGAACAGGATTTCGACAAGCTCCTCTCGCTGCAAGTGATGCGCAAGAACCCGTGGTACCCCTACTACATGGTTTACTACTACTACGGGGATGCGCTGAAGCGGGGCAACAGCCTCACACGCGCGCGCGAGGTGTTGACGCTCGGGCTTCATTACTATCCTGTTAACGAAGATCTCAAGAGGCTGCTCGACGAGGTCAACAAACTCGGCGCGAGCCGTTAGAAACATTACTCAACTGACGCGGGCTTTGATATGAAATTTGCAAGTTCAGCATTACTTGTACTGGCACTCACGACAGTGCTCGGCATATCACCGGCCGCGAGTCCGGTCGCAGTCATCGGCCCCCCTGGCGTCTTGATCATACGCGGCGCGCGCCTGATCGACGGCGAAGGCGGCGCACCTATCGAGGGGGCTGTCGTGGTTGCGCAAGACGGCGTGATCGTCAAGGTGTTCAGGGAAGGCGAGGCGCCGATTCCTGATGGCCGAATTGGTAGCCGAATCATCGACGCGCGAGGGGGGACAATCCTTCCCGGGCTCATCGACGGACACGTGCATCTGGGCGGGACCTCCGGCGCGCGGATCTCCGCAGCGGAGTTAGTGGGTGGCCGAATCGATCACGACCTGGCTGCTTACCTGTTCTTCGGAGTTACCACGATAAGGAGTTTGGGAGATGCGCCCCGGTTGGTGTTCGGGTTGAAGAAACTCGATGCGGCTGCCGACGGCCGCGCACCGAACATCCTGGCCGCCGGGCCGATGCTGACAGCGTCGGGGGCTTCTCCCCTCGCCCTCGGAGTCAAGACCGCAGCCTCTTTCTCTCTCGTCGCCGCGGAGATCAGCAACGAAGCCGAAGGGCGATTGAAGGTTCGCGAATTGATCGCAGCCGGCGCGGATACTATCAAAGTGATGTACGAGGAAGGTCCGCCTTCACGGCGCGTGCCAATAATCTCTGAAGCGATATTCCGTGCAATCGTCGCCGAGGCTCACTCCGCGGGTGTGCCGGTGTGCGTGCACACCTCAACATGCCGAGAGGTTCAAGGGGCCGTACGGGCCGGAGCCGATGGTGTCGAGCACGGAGTGGTTCGCGAGCCGATTGATAAGGAAACGATTCGATTGCTGGTCGAGAGTAAGACTTTCTACTGCCCGACGATATGCGTGATTGAAGCTCCCCTACGCATCGCCGCCGGGTTCGACCCCGAGTCCGATTCTCTGCTAAGCCGGACGCTGTTGCCGGCGGTCTGGGCCAGCATCAACAACCCGGCCAGCGTCAGCTCGCAAGCGCGGGCGAACCCGCAGAAGATGGAGGCTCGCAAGCGGATGTTGCAACAAGCGGTCGAGAACCTTCAACAAGCTTACAGAGCCGGAGTTCCAATCTGCCTGGGCACTGATTCCGGTAACGAAGCCACCTTTCCCGGCTATTCCGTTCACCGCGAGATGGAGTTGCTTGTTCAAGCCGGGATGGAACCGATGCGCGTGATTCAGGCTGCCACGATGACGGCTGCGCGATATTGTCGAATCGATTCCCGCGCCGGCTCGGTACGAGTTGGCAAACGAGCCGATCTTCTCATCGTCGAGGGAAATCCGCTCGAGTCAATCTCAGCATTGCGCCGGATCAAGTTCGTCGTAATCGGAGGGAAGGTCGTTGATCGCGAGCACTTGTTCGATGACGACCGTTGAGCGCTGTTTTTCGGAGCGCGTTTTGAGAGAGCCAGCTAGAACTTTGGAGTCGCCGCTGAAGAACGCCCTATGACACCGTTGGTCAGGAAAATGGTCAAGATGATAACAATCTGTGCCGTGGCGGCCAGTCTCATGATTGTAGGCTATCTTGCCGCAGCCGAGAAATGGTCGGGCGGCGCCGACGCATCTTCGCTCCTGGTTATTCGCGGAGGCCGTCTAATTGACGGCACCGGCTCGCCTCCGCTCGATAACGCGGTAGTCGTCATCGCTAACGGAAAGATTCGGAGCGTTTTTCCTGAAGGGCAGGGCAGTGTGCCTTCGGGCGCCAAAGTCATCGATGCCAGCGGCCGCACACTGATGCCGGGCTTGATCGATGCGCACGTTCATTTGGTGATCGGTAGCGCTGGTCCGGCGCTGTCAACGCAGGAATACATGCCCGACCGAGTGCTTCACGATTTTCGGGCCTACCTCTATTGGGGAGTCACAACCGTACGAAGCGCGGGCGACACGACGGACACGATCCTGCGCCTCCGCGACAACGAGCGGAGCGGCGTGATCATCGGGCCGCATCTTCTCGCTGTCGGGCCGACGATCACTTGCGAAGGCGGACATCCCGCGCGATTTTTGCCGCCGCCAATTGCGGCGGAAGCAACACGCCAGTTAAAGGATCGCCCGGAAGTAAGGCTGGACGTAAAGGCGGTAGTCGAGGCCCTGGCGGCTCAGAAGGTCGATATGATCAAGGTCGTATACGACGGCGGCAGCCAGTGGGCGCGATTTCCAAAGCTGCCGCTCGAGTTATTGAAGGCGGTTGTCGAGGAAGCTCACCGAAACGGGTTGCGCGTCTCGGTCCACACCTGGATCCTCAGCGACTTGAAGGACGCCATTCGCGCCGGCGTCGACGGTGTTGAACATGGGGCGACTGATGCGCTGGATATGGAGGCGGTTCAGTTACTGCGTGATCGCGGCGTGTTCTATTGCCCAACGCTCACAGTGATCGAGAGCAATGCGAGATCACTCAAAGAGGTCGACGGCGTTTTGGCGCGCGACGACGTGCGGAGCACCGTCAGCGCTGTTGTTCGCGACGGGCTCGCAAAGCACCAGGGCTATGCGTTCGACATGAAAAGGGATCGAGATCTGATGAATTACTTTTCAGCGGCCCTGCGAACATGCGAGCAAAACGTTCGGCTTGCCTCGAAGAACGGCGTAAAGATTGTATTGGGCACCGACGCCGGGGAGCCCATGGTCTTCCACGGGCTGGCGGCGCACGACGAATTGCGGCTGCTGGTCGCGTCCGGCATATCGCCGATGGATGCAATAGTCGCGGGAACCCGGACCGCCGCCGAGTATTTGGGCGGCGCGAATGAGTTCGGCACGATCGAAGCCGGCAAACGCGCCGACATCCTGATAGTGGACGGCAATCCGCTGGATGACATCGGAGCGACGAAAAACATCTGGCAGGTGATCAAGGGCGGCCTCGTGGTCGACCGCGGACGGCTGTTGAACTGAGACGGACGAGAGGAGGGTAATGTGGTTCGCTTCAAGCTAAGGCCAGATCTCACTTTCACACAGGACGGGGAGCGCTACCTGGTGTGTGATGAAACCACTCGCAGCACCTTTCGCGTTGGAGCGCTTGAATACCAGATCCTCATGCAGTTCGAAGAGAAGTCGAACCTCGACGAGGTGCGCTATCTCTTCCGCGCTCAGCACGGCCGCGAAGTGCCGTTCGAGACTTTGAAGAAGTTTATCCATAAGGCCATAAGCCTCAACCTGGTCGAGGCCGAAAGCGATTCACTGTGGAGCCGTATCGGTCCATCCACCGCCTTCACGCTTAAGATCAATCTATTCGATCCCAATCGCATCCTGGATTTTCTGGTGCGCAAGCTCGAATCATTCTTCAACGGCTACGGCGTCGGAGCGGCCTGTGCGCTTCTGCTCGCAGCCGCATTCGTGCTGGCCTTCAACCTGGGGGAGATTCTCAGCTTTGCGCGCTTCAGGTCGCCGGGGTATATGGCCCTATCAATCGGGGCCGTGGTTGTGTTCGCCATCGGACACGAATTGGCGCACGGCCTGGTTGGGAAGCGGTTTGGGTTCGACGTCTCGACCGTGGGATTTCACCTGCATTACTTCATGCCTTCGTTCTTTTGCAGGATCTTTAGACGCGCCGACGCAAGCCGCCGCTCGTTGATACTGGTATTGCTCGCCGGCTCTGCGTTCGATTTGATCCTGATCAGTTTCCTACTCGTGTTGTGGCGGACACTGGCCACGAATGCGACGCCGCGAGAGTGGATAAGCGTCGTAGTGACCGCGATTCTGACCAAGGTATTGCTCATCCAGTTGAATCCACTCTGGCCCTTTTCTGATGGGTATCACCTCTTCACGCTGTTGATTCCGCGTTTCGTTCGTAGAAGGAAAGGCAAAAACTATGAGTAACGATCTTGCCGTTCGGGTGGAAGATCTGACAAAGAGGTACGGGCGCCTGGTAGCTGTCGATAAGCTGAGCCTCGATGTGAACAAAGGCGAAATCTTTGGCGTGCTCGGCCCCAATGGGGCGGGCAAAACGACATTGATCGAAGTCCTCGAAGGCTTGCGAACGCCTGACGGCGGGGCGGTGAGCGTCCTGGGGTTCGACCCTCGGCGCGAACTCGAGATGATCAAGGAACGCATCGGCGTTCAGCTTCAGTCATCCTCTTTCTTTCGCAAGCTACGAGTTGTCGAGGTGCTGAATCAGTTTCGCTCTTATTACCGTGAGCGCGCCGATATCGATGAGTTGCTGGAGATGGTCGCCCTCAATGAGAAGCGGAATAGTTTTATTATGGATCTCTCGGGCGGGCAGAGGCAGCGGCTGGCTCTCGCGCTGGCGCTTGTGAACAAGCCCGACATCATCTTCCTGGATGAACCGACGGCGGGTCTTGACGCGCAGGTGCGGCGGCAGCTTTGGCACACCATCGAGCAGATGAAGTCGGCGGGAAAAACCGTGCTGCTGACCACCCATTACATCGAAGAAGCGGAACGACTGTGCGACCGCGTGTTGATCCTGGACGGAGGACGGCGAGTCGCGCTGGACTCGCCAGCGAACCTGATTGCCCACGCCCGCGGACGTTCCGCGCGAGTCCGGTTCGCAACGACTAAGCCGTTCGCACTGGAGCCCGGCGCGAGCTTCCAGGTGATCGAGTCCTCGCGGAATGGGAACTACGCCTACACCGCACAAGTCGGCAATACCGGCCGCTCGATCGTCGAGTTGGTCTCAGCCATCGAACGCCAGCAGAACGAGTTGGTTGAGCTTCAGATCAGCCGTGCGACGCTCGAAGACGTCTTCGTCGAGCTAACGGGCAAGGAGATAAGGGAATGAACATAGTATGGCAAGAGACCACGATTCACACAAAAATCTATTTCCGCGAACGCCAGGCCGTGTTCTGGGGCTTCGTCTTTCCCTTGTTGCTTCTGTTCCTGTTCTGCTCCATTTTCGGCGGCACGCCCGAACGTTCCTCGGCGCTGGTAGCCGGGTTGATTTGCATCAACGTTATGGCAGGCGCGCTGTTCGGGACCGGTGTAATAACAGTGGGCGCGCGCGAGCAAGGTATCCTCCGGCGCTACAAAATGGCGCCGGTTTCTCCGTGGAAGATAGTCACGGGCATGGTCGCGTCGCGCTTCGTGTCGATCACGCTGGCGACGGTGTTGATGCTCGTGCTTGCGCGTCTTGTCTATCACATCACGCTGCCCGCGAACATTCCGGCGGCGCTGCTGGTCTACGCCACGGGCGCGGTGATGTTTTCGGCGTTGGCTTTTGTGGTCGCGAGTCTCGCCCGTTCGGTAGCTGAAGCCAACGGGGTTTCGCAAGCGCTGTTTATGCCGATGATGTTCTTGAGCGGCGCGACTTTTCCTTTTGAATTCATGCCGGCGTGGCTGCAGAAGGTGGCTCACTCGATGCCGTCGACCTACTATGTTTCGGCGCTGAAGACGGTGATGGCGTCAGGCGGTGGAATAGCGGACTGCTCGCTCGACCTGACGGTGATGGCGGTCATCAGCGCTTTGGCCGTTATGATCTCGGCGCGCTTCTTCCGATGGGAGTAATGCGGGTATGCGAATCGGGCTCTTTGTTTTTCTTCTCGCCGGGCTTACCCTTCCAGCGCAGCAGACCGCCACCCCTTACAAAGTGCTTGCCGGTCACGCCGGATATGTTCGCTCGATCGCTTTCAGCCCGGATTCGCAGACGCTGATCTCAGGAGGGTGGGATAAGACGCTTAGGGCGTGGAGCGTTAATGCCGGAAAGGAATCAAGGAGGCTCGAAAGCCTCCACGGCCACATCAACGCGGTCGCCGTCTCTCCCGACGGCAAACTCGTTGCGTGGGCCGGTGAAGACGGCGTTGTGAGATTGCGGCCGTTCGGCTTCGGCGATCCGATCACCGAGCTTCGCGGACATAAGCTGTTCATCTCGTCGCTTGCTTTTTCGACATCAGGAAGGCTGCTGGCTTCAGCGGGCGCCGATGCGGTTGTGAGAATCTGGGATATACCCGCCGGCCGGCTGCTGAAGTCATTAACTGGCCACATCAGCTTCATCGCCGCTCTCGCATTTTCTCGCGACGAAGAATATCTGGCGTCTGGCGGCGACGATCATGAAGTGAGAATATGGCGCGTTGCTGACGGATCACTCGTTCAGGTGCTAACCGGCCACTCGCGATACGTTTCGGCAGTGTGCTTCCTGGATGATCCTTCACTCCTGGCGTCCGCCAGCGACGATCAAACCATTCGGATTTGGAAATGGGAAGTAGGGAAAACGGTTCAGGTCCTGACTGGTCACTCCTCCGGGGTGTCGGCTCTCGGCTACTGCGCAAGAACCGGCATTCTTGTCTCCGCGAGTTGGGATGGGACCATCCGCTTCTGGGACTACCTGGATTCTAGGCAAGATTCTAAACAAGATTCCAAACAGGTTCAGGTGATTGACCTCGGCGGCCAACCGGTCCTCGCGGTGTGCTTATCGCCGGATGGAACTCTGTTGGCGGCGGCGGAAGCTGGCGGGCGCATTCAAACATGGACCCTATCGCAACTGCATCCGGGTCACTGAACCCCGCCAACGCCACCACGCTGGAGTTCCTCGTCTGACAGCAACCCTGATAGCAGAGGCGATGGTACATAGCGGTACTTATTGGACGCAGTGGAACGACGGCTCTGTCCTTCTCAACGAGATAACACACAATAGTACGCGATGGGCGATCTGTCTTCAGACTGGCAGTCATGAGGTCAGGGGTTCGATCCCCCTTGGCTCCACCAATCACCCAATCCTACATTACGACGTTCGGGTATATCGCTGTAGCACGTTTCTTCGAAGAACTCGCACTAACATCCTGGCGCGAGCCGTCTTGCTTGTCTCAGGTTCAGAATCGCGCGAGCTTTTCGGTGAAGCTAAGCGAAATCCAGAAGTTCAGACCATCGCTGCACACTCCATAAGGTCTCGTGCCCGTTCCTGTAGAGAAAGTCCCAATAGGAGTAAGGTCTGATGCTCTCCACAACGATACGCTGTCTCCAAGTTGGTTCGTCACCAGGATTCGCTCTCCATCGAATGCAGCTTGAACGGGAGCGTTCAACCCCTTGTCAGTGAGAGTAGCCAGTACTGTCCCGGCCAGCCCGCCTATCGCACGAACCACACTCACGCTGTTGGAGATGCTATTTGGCACCCAGATGTTTGTTCCATCAAAGGCCGGATACTTAGGGCCTTGACCAGTAGGAACGGACAGAAGGATGTTGCCGATCGAATCCAACTTCTTCAGCGTGTGGTCCCCGACGTCTGTTAGCCAGATATTGGCTCCATCATAAACAACGCCGAAGGGGACGGTGAATCCTGGGACAGTAGTCACAGTGACTGGGTTGAGCGTCACGATTGATACTGATCCACCACCAAAGTTGGCAGTCCAAATACGCTGTCCGTCATAGGCTATCCCGGCAGGGGAAGCACCCAGATTGGTGGTGACAGTAGTGACCGCACCGGCAGCTTGTGTAGGGTCGATCTCGTATAGATTGCCGGTCGTTACGGAAGAGTGCCCGGTGACGAACACTTTCCCCATCGCCACCAGCACACCTATGGCGTTATTCGCCCCTGTCCATCTCTCAAGCACCCGGCCGTCGCTCGCTCTCACTCGTATGACTTCGAAAGTATTCAACAACCATAGGTCAGCCCCGTCTGACTTGACTAACCCGGTGTTACCGCCGATATCAGTGAGCCCAAGGCTGTCTGCCCCTTGCGTAGTCCAAAACTGATCAAGCGCGGCTCGCCTGCTCGCTCGCTTCATCGATTGATCCATGGTGCGCGTCACGAAGGCAGCCATCTGCTCTCGCGGCACTGGATCAGCGGGATTGTAGGTTGTTGGAGTGGTGCCGTTGGTCAGCCCTGAAAAGAACGCTTCGGCTATCGAGCAGAAGAAGATGTTGCTGGAAGACACATCAGTGAACGGCAGAGTGATGCTCGCGCCTCCGCAGGTGCCTGTGTCTGCGATCAACTGTGTCGAGGCTGCTGGGATAATCACCATTGCCACCGCGAGTATCATTGCTCTGTCGCGTATGCTGGTATTCATCTCGATTCTCCTTCCTTGCCCTCAGACACATCCTCGCGAGACATCATTCCTAGTTCCAGGTCAGAACCGCGCGAGCTTACCGGCGCCGTTTAGCGCTATCCAGAAGTTGAGGCCGTCGCTGCAGACTCCTTTCGGAAAGGTACTCGCGCCAGTGCTAACCGAACCGAGTGGCGTGAGGTCCGTTGCCATCCAAAGCGAGACGCTTTGCCCGAATTCGTTGGTGATCAGTACGCGCTCTCCGTCGAACGCGGCCGTCCGCGGACCATTCAACCCGTTGCCGCTCAAGGTAGCGAGGACTACGCCCGTCGATGCTCGAACCACGCTTGCTGTGTTCGAGCCGTAGTTAGGCACCCAGATGTTCGTGCCGTCGAAAACCGGAAACTGAGGGTCCCTTCCCACAGTTATGGATTGGATGATGGCGCCGCTTGAGTCGAGCTTGAATAGCTTACCAGGAGATGTTTCGCTCATTTGGTCATCTGTTACCCAGACGTTGGCTCCGTCATACAGAATCCCGGTGGGACGAATGAGTCCTGCGGTGACGTCGGTGACGCTCAATGGATTGAGGGTGACGATGGAGACGGACCCTGAGAGGGTTCCGTTGTTTGCAGTCCAGATTCGCGCTCCATCGAAAGATATGCCGTTGGGAAATGCTCCAAGAGAGATGGGCAGCGTCGTGACTGCACCCACGGGTTGCGTTGGGTCGACTTGGTAGAGGTTTCCGGGGTTTGTGTTCCCAGTCACGAATATCAGTCCCCTTGCTGTCACCACGCCAAGTGCACTAGTCGCACCGGTCCATGTCTCCAGCAACTTTCCGTCACTCCCTCGCACTCTGGAGACTGTGTCGCTAGAGAGATTCGCCACCCAGAGGTCTGCCCCGTCTGATTCAACTAATTGTGGATTAGTTCCGACCGTCGTCAACCCGAGACCATCGGCAGAGGTCGGAGTCCAGAATTGCTTGAGCGCCGCCCGCCTGCTTCCTCGTTTCA
>JADGNW010000047.1 GCA_017883315.1 Blastocatellia bacterium
CGAAATCAGCGCCGCGTTCGAAGCGATGCGAGGCATCGGTATGAATCCCATGCCGCTTCGACATCCGCCGAACGGTCACCGGGTCCCACCAAGCCGACTCGATGAGGATGTTCCGGGTCTTTTCGGTGATCATTGTGTCGTAGCCGCCCATGACGCCGGCCAGACCAACAGGCTTGCGGGCATCGGCAACAACCAGATCTTCGGTGGTGAGGTGGCGATCGATTCCGTCGAGGGTCTTGAGCATTTCGCCAGCGTTTGCCCGGCGAATCACGAGTTTGCATCCTTCGAGCAGATCGAGATCAAACACGTGTGTCGGCTTGCCGGATTCCCACAGGACGTAGTTGGTAGCATCGACGGCGTTGCTGATCGGGCGTTGATCGAGAAGAGCGAGGCGGCTGGCAAGCTTTGCCGGAGAGGGTTTGACGACAGCGCCGCGGATCTCCTGTGCGGTGAAGCGCGGGCAGAGCGCCGGTTCCTGGATGTCGATCGTGACATCCGATTTGCCTTGCCGGGCGGGCAGCTTCGGCTCAATCGCCTTAAGAGGGAGATCGTACAGCGCAGATACTTCGCGCGCCACGCCGTAGTGATTCATGGCGTCAGGGCGGTTGGTCGTGATCTCCATTTCGAAGACGGTGTTCTCGCCCTCGCCCGAAATGCCTTCGACGGCGACGCCCGCGAGCGTGAGTTCGTCCGCAAGTCGGCGGTAGTCGACCGGGAGGTCGACGAAGTCGCGTAGCCAATGGGGAGAGAGTTTCATTTGTAATTGCAGCTTCGAGCTACGGGCTTCGAGTTGCGAGCAAGCAACACCGTTGAGGGGTGCTCAAAGCTCGTAGCCCGAAGCTCGCAGCTCTTACCCAAACTGCTCCAAAAACCTGACATCTCCGTTAAAAAACAACTGAATGTCATCTACGCCATACTTCAAAATTGCGATGCGCTCCACGCCCATGCCGAAAGCAAAGCCGGAAACTTTCGCGGGGTCGTAGTCCACGAAGCCATACACGTTCGGGTCGACCATGCCGCAGCCCAGCAACTCAATCCATCCACTGGCCTTACAGTTCCGGCATGGACCGCCGTCGCGCGCGCCTTTGCCGCCGCAGAAGATGCAGCTGATCTGCACGTCGGCACTCGGTTCGGTGAAAGGGAAGAACGACGGGTAAAAGCGCGTCTTAACGCTCGATCCGAACAGCGCCTTCATGGCGTGGTCGAGCGTGCCTTTCAGATCGCAGAAGGTGATGTTGGTGTCGACCGCCAAGCCCTCGACCTGGTGGAAGATCGGCGAGTGTGTGGCATCGAGCGCGTCGTTGCGGTGCACTTTGCCCGGACACACCACGCGCACCGGCGGCTTCATCTTCTCCATCGAGCGGATCTGCACCGGCGACGTGTGTGTGCGCAACAGCAGACGCTCTCGGAGCGGCTTCGATTCCTGTCCTGCGATGAAGAGCGTGTCCTGGGTGTCCCGCGCCGGATGGTTCGGCGGGAAGTTCAGCGCTTCGAAGTTGTAGTAGTCGGTCTCGATCTCCGGCCCTTCTTCGACCGAGTAGCCGAGATTGCGGAAGACGCCGATGATTTCGTTCATCGTCTTGATGACCGGATGCTCCGCGCCCAACGAACGGCGTATGCCAGGCAGGGTGATGTCGACGGGTTCGGCCTTGCTGAACGCTTCGTCAGTCGTTAGAGTCTGCCCACCGGCTCGCTCAGATGCCTCGATAAAAGCTCTGGCCAGATCGATTATGGGGTGCCTCTTGTCAACGATAGATCGCGCGATGGATAAAGTGTCGCAGTGCTCTTTAGTTTCTAGCACCCGCGTCTCAACTCTATCCCGCAGTTCGTTAACGCGCTGCCCAACTTCGCGCTTGCCCGGCCCCGGCGCCGCCTTCAGCCACAGGTCGTTGAGTTGGGTCAGAACGCCGCTCTTGCGCGCCATCCAGCGATCGCGGAAGGCCTTCCAATCATTTTCGGAACTGACAGCCGCCGATTCTTGCTCCAGCGCAGACAGGAGTTCGCGCACGGCGCTGTCGAGCGCCGGAGTCGAGAAGTCGGTTAATTTGGGAACGGTGTAAGGCATGTTCCAGCATGTTCAAGAGTTGTCATCGCGAGCGAAGTGAGGGATCTGCAGTTCCTCTTGCGCGCGAAAGACGGCAGGTCCTTCGCTTCGCTCAGGATGACAATCAAAATGTGAGTGCGGTCGCCGACGCCTGAAAGCTGATGGCTCTTTCTACGCCGCGTGCGCCTTCTTGGCTTGCTCCGCCAGATGCCCGAATCCGGCCGGATCCTTCACTGCGATGTCGGCCAAAATCTTGCGATCGAGTTCCACGCCGGCCTTCTTCAGGCCGCTGATGAACTGGTTGTAGTTCAGTCCATTCAGGCGGGCGGCCGCGCCGATGCGCACGATCCAGATGGAGCGGTACTGGCGCTTCTTCTGTTTGCGTCCGGAGTAGGCGAACTTCAGCGCGCGATCGACGGCTTCTTTCGCGGACCGGTAGAGTTTGGATTTTGTTAGGAAGTACCCACTAGCGCGATCGAGTATCTTTTTGCGCTTGGCGCGGCGTTTGGTTCCGCGTTTTACACGAGGCATCGGTGTTCTCCTTTTTTGTGTTTCGTTTGGCGGCTGGAGGTAAGGAGACTTCTACCCAAAGGGATTTCCGAAGTCTGACCTCTTCACACGCTTGCTGGCTTCGAGCTACGGGCTTCGAGCCAGTAGCA
>JADGNW010000314.1 GCA_017883315.1 Blastocatellia bacterium
ACTCGTAGCGCAGCGCAGTCATTGGGTCTACCTTTGTCGCGCCGCGAGCTGGCACGAAACAGGCTCCCAGAGCCACTCCTGTCAGCACAATCGAAGTCAGGACGAACGTCAGTGGGTCGGTAGGGCTCACGCCAAATAGCAGGCTCGACATCACGCGCGTCAACGCGAATGCTCCCACGAGTCCGATGCCGATGCCGGCGACGACCAGTTTCAACCCGTGGCCTACCACCAGAATCAACACGTCGCGCCCGCGCGCGCCCAGTGCCATTCTTATGCCTATCTCGTGCGAGCGCTGCGCGACCGCGTAACTCATCAGACCGTAGATGCCGATGGCCGCAAGCACCAGCGCCACGCCTGCGAACACGGCGAGTAGCAGCATTGCGAATCGACGGTCCGACATTGACCCTGCAATCAACTCATCCATCGGCTTCACATTGTAGATCGGCTGATCCTTATCAACCTCCAGAACCTGCTTTCGCACCGCTGACACAAGGCTCACCGGATCGGTGCTGGTTCGCATCACCAGGCTCATGGCTTGAGTTGCTTGCGCGAAGAACTGATCCGGAATCTGGTTGTAGTCTAAGTACATCTGAAACCGGACCTTCGATTGCGCGTCGGCGTCCCAACTCAAATGCTTGATGTGTGGAACCACACCGACGACCTCGAACCGGATTGTTCCCTCGTTAAGGAGGATGTGCTGACCGATCGGGTCGTTGTCGGGAAACAGCTCGCGTGCCATGTTTTCGTCGATCACCGCCGAGAGAGGAGTCTTGTCGGTTTCCTGCTCAGAAAATGTTCGGCCCTTCAGCAACGTAATACCCATCGCGCGGAAGTAATCGACGCCGACGGCTGATCGCACGGTCAATCGCTGATCGCCGTAAGTCGTAAACGATTCCCCATCCAACAACAAGGTTGTGACATTGGCGCCTGCAAGCGGCACGCTGCTGGTGAAGGCCGCCGCCTCAACGCCGGGCAACGAAGCCACTCGTTGATCCATCTGCCGATAAAACGCCCGCGCTCTCGAGCTATCGGAATACCTGGAAGGCGACAGCGAGAAGGTCATCGTGAGAACGTTCTTCGGATTGAAGCCGGCGTCGATTTGTCGCAGCCGCGAAAACGTCTTCAACATAAGCGCCGCTCCAATGAACAGCACCAAAGCGAGTGCTACTTCGGAGACGACCAGTACGGCCCGCGCGCGTTGGCGCCCGCTAGTCGAGCCGCGGCCTCCCTCTTTGAGAGTTTCATTCAGATCGGGCCGTGAAAATTGCAACGCCGGGGCGAGCCCGAACACGATACCGGTTGCAAGCGATGCCGCGAGCGTAAAGCCCAGCACGTTCCTATCCAGAGCGATCTCTTTGACCCACGGAATATTATTCGGTATCGCCGCGAGCAAGAGGTCGGCTCCCCACATCGCCAGCAACAGGCCTATGGCTCCTCCAGCGACTGACAGCAAGATACTTTCGGTGAGCAGTTGTCTGACCACGCGAAACCGGCTTGCGCCAAGCGCCGTGCGAATGGCGATTTCTTTTTGTCGCGCGGCGGCGCGCGCCAGCAACAGGTTCGCTACGTTTGCACAGGCGATCAGCAGTACGAACCCGACTGCGCCAAGCAAAACCAGCAACGAAGTCCGTACGTCTCCGACCATGTCGTCATAGATCGAATTGACGGTCACCCGAACGCTCTTGTTAGTTTTGGGATATTGCTGCTCGAGCGCTCCGGCGACGCCGTCCATATCCGCTTGCGCTTCCGCTTTGCCGGCGCCCGGCTTCAAGCGAGCGACGACGATCGTGCCTCCGTGTTCTTCTCGCGCTTCCTTCAAGCGGTCGGGCATGAAGCTTATCGGCACGAAGACATCGGCGGGCGTATAGAACTGAAAACTCGATGGGAGAATTCCGACGACGGTAAAGCTCGTGTCGTAGAGAGTGATTGGCCTGCCGACCAGCAATGGATCGGAGCCGAATTGCCTCTTCCACAATGAATCACTGATGAGCACAACCGGCGCTTTAGTCTTTTCTTCCTCGGTTGAGAAAGAGCGGCCAAGTCGGGGCGTCACGCCGAGCGTCGAGAAGAAATTCGCGGTGATCTGTCTCGCAATCAACCGCTCAGGCTCGCCGGCACCTGTGAGGTTCACATTGTCGCGGCGCGCGATGGCGATTTGCTCGAAACTGCGGCTTCGCTCGCGCCAATCAATGAAATCAGGCAGCGATGGCGCCTCCTGGGGAATCTGTTCCTGCCTCTCCCAAAGCACCACGAGCCGGTCGGGTTGTTCGTACGGAAGCGGCCGAAGCAGCACCGTATTGACCACGCTGAAGATTGCAGTGTTAGCCCCAATCCCCAACGCGATTGTAATGAGCGCCACTAACGTGAAGCCGGGACTTCGCGCCATCATTCGAATTCCGAATCTGAGATCCTTTAATAAAGTTTCCATTCAACCTCCAAAGTTCAGGGTCCAAGCGTTTAGAGTACCGACTTTAGTCGGGCAGTGCCTGTGCTTTCGACATGCTCATTTTTGCGAGGCACTGCCCGACTAAAGTCGGTACTCTAAACGCCTGAACCCGAACTATTCGTAACTCAGAGCTACCATCGGATCGACTTTCGTCGCTCGATACGCCGGTATCAAACTCGCCACCAACGCTACGATGGCGAGCGCAATTGAAATCGATAGGAAGCTTGCCGTATCAGTCGCACTAACTTGATAAAGCAAGCTCGCCAGGAAACGGGTCAGCGCCCACGCAGCGCCCAACCCGATCACAACGCCTGCGCCTGCAAGCATCATCCCTTGCCGAACGACCATCGCGACCACATCGCTGCGGCCGGCCCCAAGCGCCATCCGAATCCCGATCTCGCGTGTTCGCTGTTCAACCGAGTAAGCCATCACACCGTAGATTCCTACCGCCGCCAGCACCAACGCGACGCTCGCAAATACGACGAGGAGCATAGCGCTGAACCTTGTCCTCGCGATTGAGCCCGACATCAACTGCTCCATCGTTCGCACATCGGCAATGGGTTGATCCTTGTCAATCGCCTGCACTTCATGTCTGAGTGCCGAAGCCAGCGTCAACGGATCAGAGTCTGTTCGAACAAGAAGCGTCATGAAAGAACGTGCCAGCTCGGGATGCGGCCAGTAGACCATCGGACGCACGTCGGCGTCCAAGCCGGTGTACTTCGCATCACAAACGACACCAACGATTTCGCTCGGCACCGGATCGTGGCTCATCTCGATTGCGATCTTCTTTCCTACCGCATCTGCGCCCGGGAAGTAGAGATCGGCCAGGGCCTTGTTGACGATCACGACCCTCGAGACTTGAGTGGCTTCGCGATCAGTGAATGTCCGGCCTTCGAGAAAACGAATACCCATCGCCTCGAAGTAGTTCGGCTCGATTACGCGGACATCGC
>JADGNW010000315.1 GCA_017883315.1 Blastocatellia bacterium
CGCCTTCGAGTTTTGATGGAGAAGAAGAAAGGGGCGCCGCTGCCCCGACGGCCAGCGTCGGAGTCAATGGTGTTGGCTTGGAGTCCTCACGCAACGACGGCGCCCCAGAGGGTTGACGGACAGTGGAAAGTTGTGAAGTTTTTGCCTCGAGTTCCGCGAGGGCGGCGAGTACTTCCGGGTCCGCTGGATACTCTTGCAGAATGCCTTCGTACTCGAGGACGGCTTGAGAGATTTGACCCAGCGTGATGTAGGCTTGTGCCAGCTTTTTCGAGGTCCGCAACCCATCCTCGCGGTGGCCAAGTTTGTTATACGCCTCCTTCAGAATCTCCCAAGATTGGTAGTCTTCCGGCTGAGATTCCGTGATCGCCTCGAACATTTCGACGGTTCGAAGCAACTGCTGGACTTCATCTTCTGAAATACTGGCCATATGGTCGAGCACTCCAAGCTCGCGGCTTGGTAAAGCACGGCATATGCCACCGCAAATAAAGCTGGGGGAGTTGGCTGCCCGGCCTGGACTCGAACCAGGAAATACGGCTCCAAAGGCCGCTGTGTTACCAATTACACTACCGGGCAGTCCCGCATGTTGCACTCAGGGCTTGAATTGTGGGACGGCAACCCGCGTCGCCTGCGTCCACATGCTTGGCCCAAATTGTTCACGAATTTGCAGCGCTGCTTGTTTCGCAGCCTTCGCGTTCGCGAACAAGCCAAATACCGTTGCGCCGCTACCGCTCATCAGCGTACCCGCCGCGCCGCTCGCGCGCAGCGCCTTCTTGATGAGATCAAGAACAGGAAATTTCCTGATCGACGGAGCTTCCAGCGAATTGAACAAGCTTTGGGAGATTCCGGCCAGATCATCCTCCGCCAGCGCGCGCAACAGCAGACTAACTTCTGGGGGATTGACTGTCAACCGCGACGCAGCGTTCGCTTTAGCCCAGCTCTCGTAGGCCCATTTCGTCGAGATGCCGAAGCCGGGGTTTACCAGCAGGACGGTCCCGGTAAACTTGCAAGAGACCGGCTCGCTCTGTTCGCCCCGACCACGACACAGCGCCGCGCCGCCAGCCATGAAGAAATTGATATCCGAACCCATGCTCGCGGCCAATTCGTGCAGCAAGGAGTCGTTCAAATGCAGTCCCCACAACCGCTTGAGTCCAAGGAATACAGCAGCCGCGTTGCTACTACCGCCGCCGAGTCCAGCAGCCAGCGGTGTATCCTTGCGTAGCGTGATCTTTGCGCCATGCTCTGCACCGCAACGCGTTACGAGTAGTTTCGCGGCGCGTAATGCGAGATTGGAATCGTCCGTTGGAAGATCAGGGTTATCGCACTCAAGTGTCAGGTCCGTCTTGCGCAGTTGCAGTGTAATCTGATCGCCGAAATCGAGCGGCAACATTACGGTTTCAAGTTCGTGATAGCCGTCGGACCGTTTTCCCAGGATTCGCAAGTACAAATTGATCTTTGCCGGCGAGAAAATCTTCAACTGTTCCGTGGGAGGTCGCGGTCGCGCTTGTGTCATCACGAAGTTTTCCCTACCATGCGCCATCGATGAAATCAAAGCTTATCGTGGCTCTGGACGTCGAGAATTATCAGGACGCCGCCACTATAATCCACGTGCTGCGAGATGTAGTGGATGTCTTCAAGGTTGGCAGCCAGCTTTTCACGCGCACTGGCTCGCGGATCATCGAGTCCCTTCACGATCACGGGAAGGAATGTTTCCTCGACCTAAAGTTTCACGATATCCCCAACACCGTCGCCAAAGCTGTCGCATCGGCAGCCGCACTGCAAGTTCGTATGTTGACCTTGCACGCGTGCGGTGGGTCGGAAATGCTGAAAGCCGCTATGGTTGTTCCCAATCGGCCGTTGCTTTTGGGCGTGACCGTATTGACCAGTGTCGGCGGCGACGTGAAAGAGGACGTGTTGAGACTGACAAGACTCGCCAAGGAGTGCGGTCTTGATGGCGTGATCGCCTCTCCGCATGAGATTCGGCCAATTCGCGAAGTGGTCGGCAAAGATTTTCTCATTGTCACGCCGGGAGTTCGTCCGGCATGGGCGGAAACGGGAGACCAAAAACGCGTGATGACCCCGGCCGAAGCGGTCGCTGCGGGGGCGAATTACATTGTCGTCGGGCGACCGATCGTCGCGGCGAAAGACCCCGCGCTGGCCGCTCAGCGCGTCATCGAGGAAATGACATCCGCAGTTAAATCAGCTCGTGCGCCGACGCATCTGTAGTACGCCTTCCTTCACCTCACCGAGTTGCTTCAGAATCTCGTCCTGATTCTTCAGGATTTTCTCATTCTGTTCGATAAGCTTGTCGATGCGTGGATCGGACGCAGCCGGTTTGGTTTCGCTCTGCGCTTGCGCGATGAAGAGGCTTCCCGCGATCAATCCGGCCGCGAGAGCAAAGATAGCCATATGTTTGATGTTCATGTGCGACGTTCCTCCGCTTTTTGGGTCAATTACTGCAATAATTTCAGCAGCTTGCGTTCCCGCACAAAATGACGGGCGATCTCACGTCCGTCAAGCAAGATGACCGGGATGTCATGACCGTAGCGCGCCAGAAGTTCGGGATTCTGCGAGATGTTCACCTCTTCCAGAGAGAATTCGGCTCGTTGCGCAACGCGACGCAATACTTCCTTTGCCAGTTCGCAGAGGTGGCAATCGGGCTTGGAGTAGACGGTGAGTACGTGTCTTATTCCCGATAAATGAACTGCTGTTTCTTGTCGGCGGACTTCTTTTGGCACTTGTTTGTACCGTGGGCAACCGGTCAGTACCGATAGTGGTCCGGCTTGTAAGGGCCTTCGACGGGAACGCCGAGATACTCAGCTTGTTTCTTCGTCAGCTTGGTAAGCTTCACGCCGATTTTATCGAGATGCAGACGGGCGACTTCTTCATCGAGCTTTTTAGGAAGGCGATAGACGCCGATTTTATTCGTGTCTTTGTTCTTCCACAAATCGAGCTGCGCCAGGCATTGGTTGGTGAAGCTGTTGGACATGACGAAGCTCGGGTGACCCGTGGCGCAACCGAGGTTCACCAGACGCCCTTCGGCGAGCAGGTAAATGCTGTGGCCATCAGCGAACGTGTATTTGTCCACCTGCGGTTTGATATTCAGTTTGGTGACGCCTTTTGCGCTGTTGAGACGGTCCACCTGAATCTCGTTGTCGAAGTGGCCGATGTTGCAGACGATAGCCTGGTCCTTCATCTTTGCCATGTGTTCGAGTGTGAGGATGTCGCAGTTGCCGGTCGTCGTGACGTAGATGTCTGCTTCGCCGAGCGTATCTTCGACAGTCGCAACCTGAAAACCCTCCATCGCGGCTTGCAGCGCGTTGATGGGGTCAATCTCGGTGACAATGACGCGAGCGCCGAAACCGCGCAGCGAGTGTGAGCTGCCTTTGCCCACATCCCCGTAACCGCAGACCACCGCGACTTTGCCCGCGACCATCACGTCAGTCGCGCGCTTGATGCCGTCGGCGAGTGATTCGCGACAGCCATAAAGGTTGTCGAACTTCGACTTCGTTACCGAGTCGTTGACGTTGATGGCGGGCACGAGCAGCTTGCCCGCTTCGAGCATTTGATAGAGACGATGCACGCCCGTCGTCGTTTCTTCGGAAACACCTTTCCAATCCTTCGCAACTCGGTGCCAGAAACCGGGGCGCTCCTTGAGCACGCGCTTGAGGAGGTCTTTGATGACTTGCTCTTCGTGGCTCGCGCTCTTGGTGTCGACCCAATCGCTGCCGTTTTCGAGTTCATAGCCTTTGTGGATGAGCAGGGTGGCATCGCCGCCGTCGTCCACGATGAGCTGCGGGCCTTGCTTGCCGGGATGCGTGAGCGCGTCGAGCGTGCAGTCCCAATATTCCTCCAGCGTCTCGCCCTTCCA
>JADGNW010000316.1 GCA_017883315.1 Blastocatellia bacterium
CGTTTTAACTAGTTCTTTCCCGGCCCAAGTGTGGCTTCCTCGAATTCTTCCTCGATGGAATCTTCGGGCGCGATGGCGATCATTCCGTGGCGAACCATATACATGCCTGCGAAGATCACGATCGCGCCTACAACCTGTCCCACAGTCGGCGCCTCGCCGAGCAAAAGCCACGCGACAAGTATTGCTACGATCGGCGTGATGTTGGAATAGATCGCCGTCCGCGTCGAGCCGATTCTTCGGACACCGTGGTTCCAAATGATGTACGCGAGCGCGATGGCGAACAACCCGCTGTAGATGAGTCCGGCCCACGCAATCGGACGAACTCGCGACCAATCCTGTTTGAGCAGCGAGGGCGTGCAGACAAGGAGCAGAAACGGCGTGCCACTGGTCATCATCACGGTCGTGGTCTTCATCGATCCATACTTATGAACCAGACTCTTGGAGCCAACGGTATATATCGACCAGCACACGGTCGAGGCCAGTAGCAGGCTATCGCCCAGAACGGTCTCGCCAATCGATACTTCACCCCGGCCGTTGGTGATGATCAGCACTATGCCGGCGAAAGCCAAAAGCAGTCCGGCGACACCGCCCGCGGTGAAGTACTCGTGCTTGCGAATACGTCCGAGGATGGCCGTGAACAGCGGCGTTGTCGCGAGGATCAACGCCGCGTTGCCGGCTCGAGTGTGCGCCATTCCGGTTATGAAAAGCGATTGATAGAAAGTGTTCCCAAGAAGCCCCAGACCAAACAGCCGCCAGCCATCGCCCGGCGCGATCTTGAAACTATCGCGTGACATGAGAGCGACGATCAACATCGCTAGAGACGCGATCGTGAACCTGAGGGCGTTGAAGCTCAGCGGGAGCAGATCTTCGAGCGAGTACTTAATGGCAGTAAAGTTGGATCCCCAGATGAGAGTCATCAGCAACAACAGCCAGTCTGTCGAGCCGAAGCTTGACTGCGTAGCGGCTTGGGAGTGCACTGATTTGCGACCTGCCGTATCTAACATTCCGCCTAAACCATGTAAGGGCGGCCCTCTGTGGCCGCCCCTCAATGAAACACAGGATACTCTGCCGACGAGGGGCGGCCACGGAGCGCCGCCCTTACATGACTGGCGGTGGCGTGAAATCGGCTCCCAGAGCCTGTTCCAGGTTGTGAGCCGTTCGAAGCAAAGTCGCCTCGTCGAAATGCTTGCCGATTAGTTGAAGGCCTATCGGGAGCCCGCTGGATGACAACCCGCAAGGCATACTCAACCCCGGCACTCCTGCAAGGTTTGCCGTGATCGTATAAATGTCCGACAGGTACATCTCGAGCGGATCGGCGGTTTTCTCGCCAAGCTTGAACGCCGGAGTCGGCGCCGTCGGCGTCACGATCACATCGCACTTCGCAAACGCGTTGCGGAAATCGCCCTCGATCAACGACCGGACCTTCTGCGACTTGCCGTAGTATTGATCGTAGTAGCCTGCCGACAGCGCGTACGTGCCGAGCATTATTCGACGCTTGACCTCGGCGCCGAAGCCCTGATCGCGAGTGCGGCTGTACATCGCTTTTAGAGTCGAAGCCTCTTCGGCGCGATAGCCATATCGAACCCCGTCGTAGCGTGCCAGGTTCGCGCTGGCTTCGGCCGTGGCGATCAAATAGTAAACGGGGATCGCGTACTCCGTGTGTGGAAGACTGATGTCAATGATCTCCGCTCCCATTTCCTGAAGCTTCATAATCGAGGCTTCGACTTTGCCTTTTACCTCCACGTCCAGCCCCTCACCGTAGTACTCGCGCGGCACGCCGACTCGCAAGCCACTGACATCGCTGCTGATTGACTTCACGTAGTCATCAACTTCGACATTGCTCGAAGTCGAGTCGTTAGGATCGTGACCCGCGATGACGCCCAGAATGCGAGCAGCATCCTCAACCGAATTCGCGAAGGGACCAATCTGATCGAGCGATGATCCAAAAGCTATCAACCCGTAACGCGATACTCGTCCATAAGTCGGCTTGAGCCCTACCACGCCGGAGAGGCTCGCGGGTTGCCGAATCGAACCGCCGGTGTCCGAGCCAAGCGCTCCCATTGCCATTCCCGAGGCGACAGCAACCGCTGACCCGCCCGACGATCCGCCAGGGACGCGCGTCGTATCCCAGGGATTTCTGACGGGACCGTACGCTGAATTCTCAGTTGAAGAACCCATCGCGAACTCATCAAGATTGGTCTTCCCGACGATGATCGCTCCGGCTGTTTCCAATCTGTCGACCGCGGTCGCTGTGTAAGGAGGCTTATAGTTGAACAGAATTCGAGAGCCCGCCGTTGTTCGCACGCCGCGCATCACCATGTTGTCTTTGATTGCGATCACGGCTCCGGCGAGCGGCGGAAGTTTGTCGCCCCTTTCGGCGGCGTGGTCGATTTCATCGGCGCGAGCCATCGCCGCGTCGGCTCTGACGGTGATGAATGCATTGAGCTCCGAGAGACGTTCGATGCGGTCGAGCGCGGCGCGGCAAACGTCTGCGGCTTTAACCTCGCCCCGCGCGATGCGATTATGAAGAGAGCTGATCGTCAGTCGTTTGAGTTCCAAAGAATTTTCTCGCTTGTTACCGCTCCAGGGTACCGACCTTACTCAGCAGGCGTTCAGAGTAGTCGGCTGCGATCGAGCGCCGGCTAAAGCCGGTACTCTGAACACTCGCTTATCCGCCGATCACCCTGGGCACTCTGAAGTATCCCGCCTCCGGATCGGGCGCGTTCTCGACCGCAAGCTCCTGACCCAACCCAGAGCGAACCTGATCGTCACGTTTCGCGTACTCGCTGTCGCCGCCAGCCGGAGCGCAATGTGACATCGGCTGCACATCTGTCGTATCGAGCTCGTTCAACTTTTCCACATGGCCGATGATCGAGCTTAGTTGCTCGGTGAACAGGTCGGTCTCTTCCGAGGTTAGCTCGAGCCGGGCAAGCTCAGCGATTTTTTCCACGTCAGCCCTGGCGATACCCATACTGTCTCCTGTTTAAGCGCGTGATGAACCAAACGATTATAGGAAGCGTGTGCCACGCTATCAAGGTGGGCTATCAAGGCGGCGTGAATTCGCCCAAACAGACAACATTGAAGAGCGGCTCCGACACTTCGCGCTAGACTTGATTGCCGATTCAACAGGAGAGACTCTACGCGCCTTCCGCTCTCCGATTCGCCTTCGCTTCTTTCAAAAGCTATAATCGCAGCTTTGAATTTCACTCGACGCTGGTGAACATTTCTCGGGGGTGAAGAAGAGATGGGAGTTCTGGTTGGAATCATCATGGGATCTAAATCGGATTGGGATACGATGTCGAACGCGGCCGAGACTCTCGAGAGTCTCGGCGTTCCATTCGAAGTGCGTGTGCTGTCCGCCCATCGCACTCCGGATCAGCTATTCGAATATGTCGAATCAGCCGAAGAGCGCGGTCTCGAAGTAATCATCGCGGCTGCCGGCGGCGCAGCACATCTGGCAGGCGTCGCGGCAGCTAAGACGCTTCTGCCAGTCCTCGGCGTGCCAATGGAATCAAAAGCACTGAAGGGATTGGACTCGCTGCTGTCGATGGTCCAGATGCCGGCCGGGATTCCGGTCGGGACTCTAGCTATTGGACGAGCCGGAGCGGTGAACGCTGCCTTGTTTGCTGCAGCGATTTTGGGTAACAAGCATTCTGAATTTCGCGAGGCGATTCGAAGCTACCGTAAGGCTCAGGCGGAAGCGATACTCGCACACCCTGACCCGCGTGAATGAGTTTCGTTTGAGTTGGATCGTCGCTCGGTCTGGGTCTGATAGAATGGTACTTACTTGGCTGGCTCAACTACATCCGAGCGAAGAAACTGATCGAGCAGCTCAGCGTATTTCGCGCTGCGTTCAGCGATCTCTTCTTCGGTCTCTTTCATTTCACGGCGCGACTGATAAAGCTCGTCGGCAACTTGAATCGCAGCAAGAATCGCAACTCTCAGCGAATCGACCGTCATAGTCGCGCGAGCGATCTCGTTCATGCGCTTATTGACGTGCTCGGCCAGCTCTTGAATGTAGTCCGGGTCATGACTGCTTCGAAGAGTGTAGGTCTGATTGTAGATGACGACCTTATGTGATTGGCTCGGCTTGTTGTCCATACTCAATTGCGCTGGTAAGCAATCGGAGTCAGCGCGGCTTGTTTCTTTGCCGCTTACACCTTCTCCACATCGAGCACAGCGATCGCGTCGAGCATACCTTCGACCTTCAGCTTTACCGCATCGCGCTCCGAGAGCAACCGCTCGACCTGTAATTCAAGGCGTTCCTTATCGTCGCTTGTTCGGCTGAGCTCGCGCCGCAGACTGAGCACCTCGCGCTCGAGCGCCTCGCGCTCCTGCCGCTCGCGCTTGAACTGCTCGATCGTGCGGTAGATCTTGTCTTCAAGATGCGAGAATTTTTCCAGACCGTAGATTGCGCTCACC
>JADGNW010000317.1 GCA_017883315.1 Blastocatellia bacterium
GGCCGGGTCGTTGCTGACGCGAAGCTGATACGCGATGGCCGCCGAATTGTTGTCAGTGATTGCGACGTGTTCGACTCAGAAGGAAACCTTGCTGCGAAGGGTCTTGTCACTTACATGCGGCTTGACGAAGCCAGGTAGCACAGACTTCAGTCTGTCCCGATACTAAACCTGGTGTACGGCGTACAGACTAAAAGTCTGTGCTACTTTCACGATGGGATGTGGCCCGCTACAATAACGAATCGCGGGTGCGCTGCGGCCCGCCAATTTCTTATGATTGACTGACACGGCTCGCAGTCGCTTCGGCAAGATCGCTATGACTCCGCTTCGCAAACTCATAAGCTACTTCGCGCGCTACAAACGGACGTTGATCGTCGGAATAGCCTGCGTGTTCATGACTAACCTGGTACGGCTAACGGCGCCCCTGGTTGTGGGCCGCGCCGTTGACGACCTTGCGTCGGAGATCACCCACTCGAAGCTCTTGGAGTACGCAGGGTTAGTCATTTTGATTCACGTCACTCAAGGGGTTTTTCTCTTCACGCAGCGGCGCTTACTGATCAACATGTCGCGCGACATCGAATACGATTTGCGGAACGACTTCTATGAGCATCTTCAGAAGCTCCCGTTTGAGTTTTATCAAACTCACCGAACTGGAGACTTGATGGCGCGCGCGACGAACGACCTCTCGGCCGTGAGGATGATCGTCGGACCGGCATTGATGTACTCGATGAACACGGTCTTCGCGATGGCATTGATAGTGCCGCTGATGGGCTCCGTAAGCTGGCGGCTCACGTTGCTGGCTTTTCTTTCGATGCCGCTTGTGGCGGCCGCGACTAATTACTTCTCGAAGCGCATACACGACCGCTTCGAAAAGGTTCAGGAGTACTTCGGCGCGGTGTCCAACCGAGCGCAGGAATCGCTCGCTGGCGTGCGCGTGATTCGGGCTTACACGCAGGAATCGGCAGAGATCGAAAGCTTCAAGCAGGTGAATCGCGAGTTCGTCAATCGTAATTTACAACTCATAAGACTGTCGGGAATCTTTCATCCGATACTTCAGTTCTTTATTGGACTCGGTTTCATCGCGGTGCTTTGGTTTGGCGGGCGACTCGTAGTCAGCGGACAAATATCGATCGGTCAGTTCGTTCAGTTCACTTTGCTTCTCGGGTACCTGGTGTGGCCGATGATCGCGCTCGGCTGGGTGATAAACATGTTCCAGCGCGGGATGGCCTCGATGGGACGCATGCACAACATAATGTCGATCGAGCCGGCGATCCGGGATACAGCAGAAGCCCTGGGTATCGACGAAATCGAGGGCGAGATTGAGTTTCGCGATCTTACATTCACGTACGGCAATGCTCGCGAGCCTGCATTGAAGGACATCAACCTTCACATCCAGCCCGGCGAAACAGTCGCTTTCGTCGGCGCGGTCGGATCGGGAAAGTCGACGTTGATGAATCTGATCGCGCGGTTGCTTGACGCCGAACCAGGACAGGTGCTGATCGACGGCCGTCCCATTCGCGAAATTCCACTCGGCGTGTTGCGCAGTTCTATCGGCTATGTGCCACAGGAGACGTTTCTGTTCAGCGAAACGGTAGCGGAGAACATCGCCTTCGGAGTAGAGCACGCGATAACGGAAGAGATCGAACGCGCAGCAACAGAAGCGGGAATCGCGGAAGACATACTCGAGTTCGCGGAAGGATTCGAGACGCTGGTAGGCGAGCGCGGGATCACGCTTTCGGGCGGACAGAAGCAGCGAACCGCAATCGCCCGCGCGCTGATACGCCGCCCGAAGATCTTGATCTTAGACGACGCGCTGTCATCGGTTGACACTTACACTGAAGAGAGGATTCTTGGATACCTGCGACGGATTATGGTTGCCCGAACGAGCCTGATTGTTTCCCACCGGGTATCCACGGTGAAAGACGCAGACTTGATCGTCGTGCTCGAAGATGGGCAAATCGCGGAGCGCGGCACACACGATTCATTGATCGCTCGCGGCGGGATTTACGCGGAGTTGTATGAGAAGCAATTGTTGGAAGAGGAACTAGCGGCGAGCTAGTTGTGCCGTGAGAGCAGATTCTATGGGGACGTTTAAATTCGGTGCAAAGTTGAGAACATCACAAATCGCGCGCGGGCTGCGTTGTTCCCAAGCTCTTGCAGCTTGAAGCACTAACAACCACGCGGGCTGGTCCCGCTCGGAGCACTGCTATGACCAATGAAGAAATGCAACGCACGATGGAGTTCATTCTCGAACAGCAGGCGCAATATGCAGCCAGAATGCAAAGAGATGAATCGCGATTGACCAGGCTCGAAGACGCGTTTGTGATGCTAGTGCAAATGGCGAAGCTCACAGACGAACGCTTGGATGGACTCGTAGAGAATATGACACTGTTGGCACAAGCGCAGGGACGAGCCGACGCGAGGCTGGCTGAATTAACTGAAAAGATGACGGAACTGGCTGACGCCCAGATGCACACAGATGAACGCTTAAACGCACTAATCGACATCGTGGACCGCAACATCACCAGGGGTGCCAACGGGAACGCCGGAGACTGACACAAGAGGCAATGGCAGATCATCACGAAGAAGAAGTACTAGGCAAAGCCTACGACGCGCGGTTGATGAAACGGCTGCTCACTTATCTGTGGCCGTACAAGTGGCACGCGCTCATCTCGCTTGTGCTCACGATTCTCA
>JADGNW010000318.1 GCA_017883315.1 Blastocatellia bacterium
CACTCGCGATCTTGCGAGCGGCGACCAGCAGTTCGTCACCACCGAGGAAATGGGCAAGCACGTCACCGACTACATCGAGCGAATTGGTTAGAGCCCGCTTCTCTTCTCCTGGTGTCACACTAGTCTTACCTATCCTAATCGGCGTTTGAAGCTTACGCTCGGCTACGATAGCATTCTTCTCTTCGTTCAACGACCACAACGACCAAGGAGGCCGCTAGAGTGAGCACTAACGGAAACGCCATCGCAAAAGCGCGCGACATCGCGGGCAGAGTAATAGGTCCCGCCGCAGCGGAACACGATCAGGCCGGAGACTGGCCAGGTTCCTCGATTCAGGCTCTCGGCGACGCGGGCTTGCTTGGACTCAACGTCTCCAAAGAACTGGGTGGACTCGACGCCGGGCCATCTGAATTTGTCGCGATCGCCGAAGAGATCGCAGCAGCGTGCGCTTCTACCGCGATGATCTTCGTGATGCATATCTGCGGGACCGAAGTCATCAAGCAATCATCGTTGCCTGAACGCGACAAGGTGCTCTCCGATATCGCAAACGGCAAACATCTCACGACGCTGGCGTTCAGTGAAAGAGGCTCCAGGAGCCACTTCTGGGCTCCGGTGAGCCAGGTGGCCGAGGACAACGGCTCGCACGTGCTCAACTGCGAGAAGTCTTACGTAACGAGCGCGGGGCACGCGAAGAGCTACGTTGTTTCTACGCGGGCCGCCGCCGGTTCAGGAATCACCGAATCGAGTTTGTATTATGTAGAAGCGGGGACGCCGGGCTTCAGCGTCGCGGGGCCGTGGAATGGACTGGGCATGCGAGCCAACGCCAGCTCGCCGATGAAACTCGAGAACAGCCGTGTCTCTCCCGATTCGTTGTTGAGCCCCAGCGGCGGGGGCTTTGGCGTGATGATGTCGGTTGTACTGCCGTGGTTTCAACTCGGCACCTCGGCGGTTGCGAATGGAATCGGCAGAGCGGCGCTTGAAGCGGCAGCCGGTCATCTGAACTCGGCGAGACTAGAGCACCTGGATGTGACGCTGGCTTCGCAGCCCGAGCTGCGAGCCCGGCTGGCGAGCGCTCGCGTTGCGCTCGATGCGTCGCGCGCGCTGACCGCCGAGGCGGCGCGCTCGGTTGAGAACCCGGACGATAGCACGATGCTCCGAGTACTCGAAGTGAAGGCTTGCGCTAGCGAGACCGCGCTCGATGTCACCGACAAAGCGATGCGGTTGTGCGGGGGAGCCGCGTTCAGCCGCCAGCTTCCAGTCGAGCGATACCTCAGAGACGCGCGCGCGGGGTCGGTGATGGCGCCTACAACTGACGCGCTGTACGACTTCATCGGCAAGGCGCTTCTGGGGCTGCCGCTGTTCTAGATAGTGTCAGTAAGTTTGAAACTAAGAGGAACCCAATGACGAACCCGATATTGATGGGCGCTGTTGCTTACGACCCGAAAGTCGTTCCGATCTGGGACGGTATACGCGAGTACATGAAAGAAGCCGGACCCGGCATGGACTATGTGCTCTTCTCAAACTACGAAGCTCAAGTTGATGCGTTGCTCTCCGGCTTCATCGACGTTGCGTGGAATACGAACCTGGCTTACGTGCGCGCGCAGCGTCGAACGAGTGGGCATTGCCGCGCGCTTGCGATGCGAGACACCGATGTCGACTATTGCTCGGTCATAGTCGTTAGAACGGACGCCGGAATCAACACGCTTGCTGACTTGCGCGGGCGAACGCTTGCGCTTGGCAGCCGAGACTCGGGTCACGCCGCCATTCTTCCACTCTACTTTCTTAAGCGGCAGGATATCGATCCTCAGCGTGATCTGAAGCTTATGCGCTTCGATCTTGATGTCGGCAAGCACGGCGACACCGGCGCGAGCGAGTCCGCAGTGCTGAACGCAGTCGCTTCCGGACAAGCTGAAGCCGGAGCGGTCGGTGATCCATTTTGGGCGAAAGCGCTCGAAGAACGCGCTGTCGATGGCGACAAGGTTCGACTGTTGTGGACGACGCCGACTTATCATCATTGCAACTTCACCGCGCTCGATTCGATTGATGAATCCCGCACGACGCCGTGGGTCGAAGCGCTGTTGAAGATGGACTACAACAATCCGAAACACCGTCCGCTTCTTGATATGGAAGGGCTGAAGCGGTGGCTTCCGGCGCAAACCGAAGGCTATCGCACATTGTTCGAAGCGGTCGAAGAGCAAGGCATAGGGTAGCAATCGAGTGACTCGTCCCATCACTACAAAGATCAAAGCTCAGTATTACGGTGAAGACCTCGGCGCATCGGAAGGCTTGCTGGTAGCCGTTGCTCGTCTGCTCGATCCGCTGGCGGAAGGCGAGGCGCTCGAAGTCGCGACTGAGAACCTTTCAGTCCCTGATGACCTTCGAGTTTGGTGCCGGCGCGCGGGCCATCGCTTTCTCAATGCAACTCGCGAGAATGGAAAATCGATAATTCTTATCGAGCGCGGTTTCGTTCGCCGCACTCTCGCCGATCCTCCTGAGTGGGGCGTTCGTATGCCGCGCCGCGGGGAGACAGTCGATATGCGAGACTGGCAAGTTGGACGTCACGCGACAATCGATGAAGAAGCTCCGATCGCCGGCTCGCTTGCGCCGCGCGGAGCTTCGATTGAAGAGGGCGCGCCGACAATTGAGTTCTCGATTCGCAAGCGGTCGGACATTTGGGCCAACGCGATCTCAGAGCTGTACGAGCAAGCGACTTCCAGTCAGTGGGTGGGCGCTCGCGACATTCCGTGGCAGGAGCTTGCGCCGCTGGACGAAGAAGTCGAGCGCGCGGTGTGCCAGATCATGACTTTTCTGGCCGAGAACGAATACGCGGCGCTGTACGTGCCGGCTCGCTTCATCGGTCAGATTCATCCGCACTTCACCGAGGCCGCGCTGTTCCTATCAACGGTGATGGTCGACGAGGCGCGCCACATCGAAGTGTTCACCAAACGCGCGCTCGCTAACGGCGGCGGCTTGGGGGTCGCTTCTGCTGCGACTCAGCTTTCGTTGGCTTCGCTGCTCGAGCCGAAAGATTTTTCAACCGCGTCGTTTCTTTTAAGCGTGCTTGGCGAAGGAACGTTCCTCGACCTGCTGGCGTTCCTCGAGGAGCATGCTCCCGAACGTGCGACTCGCGAGATCTGTCGCCGCGCGCGGCAGGACGAGACGCGGCACGTGCGATTCGGGATCGCCCACGCGAAGTACACGATCGAAGCGGATCTAAGCGCGGCTCGCAGATTCGGGTCGGCTGTCGAAGCTCGCGCGGAGTTTTTGAAATCAGTAAGCGGAGTGGGCGCGCTTATCGAGGAATCGCTGATCATTTATTCTGGAGGCGGGATGAGCCCTTCATCGCTGCGTGCGGGAACGAAGCGAGTCGCTCAGTTATATGAGACAATGCACGCCAACCGAGTGAAGCGCCTGGCGGCGGCGGGCTTCAACTCCGATCAAGCTGATCATATGTCGCGCCTGCACACGCCAAATTTCATGTGAAGCATTGCCATTTGCCATTTCCCATTTTTCATTTGTCATTAATCAAGCAGTGTGCGAGACAATGGAAAATGAAAGATGGCAAATGGAAAATGGAAAACGAAACAAGATTGCGCGCCGAGATTTCAATTCTCCCTTCCCCGCCCGCAGAGCTCCGTGAGCTCGCCGAGCCTGTCGCTTAGCTTCTTAGTCAGCGCGCCGGACCTGAAGCGCCAGCGCCAGTTCCCTTCCTGACTCGCGGGAAGATTCATTCGAGAGCGCGAGCCAAGACCCAGCACGTCTTGAAGAGGCACGACCGCCGTGTTTGCTACCGAAGCCCACGCCGCGCGAATCAAGTCCCAGTGAATCTCGCGGCCGTCGGAATTCAGATATCGAAGGCAATACTCCTGTTCGCGCTCGATCTGTGCGGCGTCGCGAGTCGAACCCGCGCCCGCCTTGCTGTGGAACCATCCGGCGGTTGTGTCGTTGTCGTGAGTGCCGGTATACACGACGCAGTTTCGAATGTAATTGTGCGGCAGGTCTATCGTCTTGCTGTCGCCCCGAAATGCGAACTGCAGAACTCGCATTCCCGGAAAACCAAAGTCGTCGCGCAACGCTTCAACGTCGGGAGTGATCACGCCGAGGTCTTCGGCAATGATCGGCAACTCGCCAAACGTATTTCTCAACGTCGTGAAAAGCTCTCGGCCAGGGACTTCGACCCACTGGCCTCGTTCAGCGGTCTGGTCTTCGCCGGGAACTTCCCAAGCCGCGCAGAATCCCCGGAAGTGATCGATGCGAAGTATGTCGACCGTCTGGAGCGTGGCGCGCAATCGGTCGATCCACCATCGAAAACCCGTTTCGCGCATTGCGTCCCAGTTGTAAATCGGATTGCCCCAGAGCTGGCCGGTCTTGCTGAAGTAATCGGGCGGAACGCCGGCGACAACTATCGGCCGCATGTCGGGAGCGAGTTTGAACAACTCGGGATGCGTCCAAACGTCGGCCGAATCAGACGCCACAAATATTGGCGCGTCGCCGATTATTTTTATCTGACGATCGCGGCAGTAAGCCTTAAGCGCCCACCATTGCCTGAAAAAAAGGAACTGAAAAAACTTCTCAGCCTCGACTCTGTCACGGAGCGCCTCGCGCGCATGTGCAAGCGCACTCGGCTCACGCATTGCGAACCGCGGCTCCCATCGCGTCCACTCGACGCCGCCGTGCGCATCCTTCAATGCGCGAAACAGCGAGTAGTCTTCAAGCCAGGACGCGGAGTCGTGACAAAAGCCGGCGAAGTCATGTAACAGTCCGCCGTGGGAGGCATTCTTGAAATTGTCGAAGGCTTTATTGAGAAGCGCTTTCTTGTAATTGATCGCGCGCCCGAAGGCAACGTATCGAGCGGGAAGCCGCGGCGACTGGCGCGCGTCTTCGTCAGACAGGAGTCCGTCCTGAACGAGCCGCTGCGGACTAATCAGAAGCGTATTGCCCGCGAAAGCCGAGAAGCACTGATAAGGCGAGTCGCCGTAGCCGGTCGGCCCAAGCGGTAATACTTGCCACAAACTCTGTTTGCTTGCGACAAGAAAGTCGATGAAGGAATACGCTTCCTCGCCGAGGTCGCCGACGCCAAAACGGCCGGGCAATGACGTCGGATGCAAAAGGATGCCACTCGCTCTTGGAAAGCTCACCAGGTCTCCGTTCTAATTCCGGTTATCCGCAAATTTCGCAGAGCTGAATTTGCAAAGCTCACCAGGTCTCCGATCTATATCCGACCTGCCTCTGTCAGCGGTTCGCATTGATACCACATCTTCTTTTGCTTACTCAATGCGCTTGTACAAACAGTCAGCTCAAAGCCCAGCGATGACCGTTCCGCCGAATACGATTCGCATCGGGTACGTTGACAATCGATCGTCTCACAAATTAGATTTTACGCAACTATGAAAGCGCTTCTCGTCACTCTCGTTCTGATCGGACTGGCAATTGCGACGTACGGGCAGTCGACTCAATCGCCGCTCGCGCCGCCCAAGCTTCCGCCGCCGAGCGCAGCGGGAAAGTCGACTACCTTGAAGCTGGGCGACAAGGCGCCTGATTTCGCGCTTCCAAACGGCGACGGCAAGCTGGTGATTCTTTCCGAATACACGCAGCGCAGTCCGGTAGTGCTTGTATTTTATCGCGGCTTTTGGTGAGGCGCTTGCACACAGCAGCTCACCAGGTTGGCTGAGAATTACAACGACATCAGACGGGCGGGCGCGGAGCTGATCGCCGTTAGCGTCGACGATCAGTCGTTCGCGTGGTCGATGGGACAAACAACCGGCGCGAAGTTCCAGATACTCTCCGACAGCGACAAGAAGACAATCGCCGCATACGGAATCGTCAACGCCGCCGAACACGACGGCATAGCTCATCCTTCCGTGTTCATCCTCGATAGAGAAGGGAAGATTCGCTACATGCACGTGGGCAAGGACGCTCAGGACAGGCCTTCGGACGAAGCGATAATCGAGGAAGTGAAGAAGATCGTCAACGCCAAATGATTTGCGATGGAATAATGCGGAGACTTGCCGCTGACCTTTGCGTCTTTGCGAGTCTTGGCGTCTTTGCGCGAAACGAGACATTGAATCCTGAGACTGGTTCGCGCAAAGACGCCAAGACTCGCAAAGACGCAAAGGTCAGCGGCAAGTCTACGCATTATTCCATCGCAAATCATTTGGCGTTGACGATCTTCTTCACTTCCTCGATTATCGCTTCGTCCGAAGGCCTGTCCTGAGCGTCCTTGCCCAC
>JADGNW010000319.1 GCA_017883315.1 Blastocatellia bacterium
CTCACGCCACGCGGCCTTCCGCACCTCACCCGCATACGTTTCACCGTAATCTCCGTAACAATATTGCTGACGGCGCTGGGAGTGCGGCTCTTGTACTGGCAGGACACTGCCGTGGAGATGTCCGTCGAGGACTCGCTGTCGCTGAACATGGCGCGCCAGTATCGCCGCGAGGCGCGGCGGATTCTTGAAGATGGAACAGTCCTGTTCCCTCGTGAGCAGACAGATCCCGGCAATGCGATGATGATAGTCCATCCGCCCGGCTATTCGATGGTGATGGCCCTGAGCTTTAAGCTGTTCGGCGAAACTGAAGCGCCGCTTCGATGGCTCCAGATCATCTGCGACTCGGCTGCGGCGTTGTTAGTGTTTGTCATCGCGGCTGAACTGCTGCCAGCCGGCGTCGCGGTGATCGCCGCGACGCTGATGGCTTTTTCACCTCACGCTTCTTACTATTCGCTTCGATTGTCTCCTGATTCGCTGGCGGTGCTCCCGGTTCTCTTTGCCGTCTACCTGGTCATAAGAGCAAGTAAGCAACCGAGGCTCATCACAATCATATCGGCGGGCCTGATGCTTGGTCTGTCCTGTTGGCTGAGAGCGAACGCGTTGTTGCTTGCGCCGTTTCTTGGAGTCGCTCTAGCCATTTTGCTCGAACGACGCAAACGGCTGCTACATGCGAGCCTGCTCGTAGCGGTGACCTTCCTTGTCATCTCGCCAATCACAATTCGCAACTGGGTCGTGTACCATCGCTTCATTCCGATTGCGCTGCCCACCGGCGTCAATCTGGTTCAAGGCATTGCCGAGTTCGACAAAGAAGGGAGATTCGGGATGCCTCTGTTGGACCCCGATGTTTTGAAGAAGGATGTCGAATGGAACAACAGGCCCGAATACGGCGGCCATATGTGGACGCCGGACGGCATCCAGCGTGATCGCGTTCGCTTCGATCGAGGGTTAGCCGTCATCCGCTCGCATCCGTTGTGGTATCTGGGAACGGTCGTCCGGCGCGCGAGCTTTATGCTCAGTTACAACGAAGCTCGAAAGCGTGACTGGCCATTCAATACCGCGACGGTTCCGGTCGTTTCCGCTACGCCACCATTCGGACATGTGAGCTCGAACACCTCGGACAAGACCCCGATCTGGTCCGCCGCGCGCGGCGACTTGCTTTTGAAAGACGGCAGCTTGTCGCCACATGCGGAGGCATCGCTCGTCGAGAACGGCGAAGCGCTTCAAATCACCGGCGAAGGATCCGATTTCGAGGATCAATTCGTCTCAAGCGCAATTCCTGTGATGCAGAATACTGATTACGTGATCGCGCTTTCAGCGAAGATTGCGCAAGGTAAGGCTGCCGCAAAAGTCATTGGCGCAAACGAACGGGCGCTCGCTTCAGCCATCATTCCCTCACCAGAGGAAGCCGGTGAGAGAAGGGGAAGAACCTATACCTCCGTCCTCGGAGCCGACCTCGGCGGCGCCAGCGTGACGATCCCTTTCGCTAGCGGCAACGCGAGCAAAGTAAGCTGGGTCATAAGCAACAACGGAGCTACATCGGAGAGAACTGTCATCGATGTGTCGAAGATCGAATTATTCGAACTCGGTCCGACTCCGACTCTGTGGACGCATTATCCTCGGCTGATGATTCGCGGCATAGAGAGAAACATCTTCAAGACCGCGCTTCTGCTTCCACTCATCACAGCGGGAATAGCACTGCTTGGCATTGCGCGCCGCACCCGAGCGCTGCTCATCCTGCTAATCGTTCCAGCTTACTATCTTGCAACACACGCTCCCTTCAGTACGGAATATCGGTATGTGCTGGCGATCCACTGTTTTCTCTTTGTTATGGCAGCGGTGACCTTCTACGTCGCGGGTTTGTTGATCGGGCGCTTCATTCGCTGGAGCTGGTGGCATGGGGTGTTTCCGACAAAACGAGGCGCGTCCCAAGCGTCAGAAAAAAACTGATAGCCGGAGGCATTTTGATTTGAGCGTCAATGTCTGGCAGGCATGCCTGTCATCACGAGGAGCGATCTTACGGACGGCCTTAGTCGCGTTAGCGTTAGCCTCGCTTGCTTACGCCGTGCTGACAGCGCCGAAAGTGGGCATCGATCTGAAGTTCTTTCAGACTGGAGCACAGGAATGGGCTGATGGAACCTTTCAGATCGGTGCCGGCGTTGTCGGTGTGTACACTCCTTTTCTGCTGCCGCTGCTTTTTCCAATCGCGTTCCTGCCGATTGATACGCTCGTTGTGGTGTGGCTTGCTCTGAACATCGCGTCGGCGGCGCTGAGCTTGCATTTTGTGAACAAGCTATGGGGAACGCACTGGCCCCTCAGGGCTCGGCTTGCTCTGGCGGCTCTCTTTATCGCGTTTGCTCCCTTCCGCGTCACTTTGCGCAATGGGCAAATCAGCTTGATGGTGATGTCGTTGTTGCTGGGCGCGCTGCTAGCAAGGAAGAGAAACAAGAACTTTCTGGCAGGCGCGCTGCTGGGACTTTCGTTATGCAAGTACACTCTGACACTTCCCTTCTTTCTTTATTTTGTTTGTAAGAGAGAGTGGAGGCTTGTCTCCACAGCCATCCTGATACCGTTAGTTCTCACCGAAGTCTTCGCTTTGCGGCTGGGGCTGTCATTGTTTCAAGTGATAAGCCAGTACGTCCCCTTGGCTAGCCAGATTCTCGTCTCAGGTTTGCCGGGTCGCACCGGAACCACCGAGATCAAGATGCTGTTCCTGGATTTGAGCGGCGGTAACGAATGGTTTGCGGCGATTGTTACTCTGTCGTTATCGACAGCCGCGTTGATCTCCATGGCAATAATGTTTTCTCGGAAACCGCGCTGGGAGACGGCTCACTTTGCAGCGCTCGCACTCTTCAGTCTATGGTCGGTTTATCACCGCACTTACGATTCGGTTCTGTGCCTTATAGCCGCCGCTATGCTGACAGATTTTCTGATTCACAAGAGATTCGTAGCATTCAGTCGCTTCTGGCTTGGAGCACTTGGCTTGCTCGTTGTAAGCATACCGGGCTTGCTGGTTGACAGGCTCAAGCTGGATCCGTCGGGCTTCACGAGAAATCCGCTCTTTGTTCTTGGCTTGCACATCGAGAGGCTCTTAGTGTTCGGGATGTTCTGGTCGGTGCTGTTCCTGATGTGGAAGACCGGCGATACAGGTACTTCGCTTGTGACCGATTTGGATCACGAAGCCGAGAAGGTAGCTCCTGTCACCGTTGCTGTTTTATCCCCGCATCTCCAAGTGCCCTTGTAAGGTCCACTGCGGCGCTTTCGATCATGTTTTCGGTTTCTTCGGCGCTGGCGCCCGAAGCCGAGATTAGTATCCGGAACTTCACGTCGGAACCGAAATGACTCGCGCGCGATTTGATGTAGACTTCGGGATGCGCTGAAGCGACCTCGCGGAGCGCAGGCGCGAGCTCGGACTCATCTCCGCATTCCACAGTCATCTGACGTTCGCGATAGCTGCCTCGGCCGAAAACGTCAGTGAGCAGAGTTTGAAGCGGACCTTCGACTATTCCCCTCAACTCAGCAGGCACGCCAGGCAACGAAACGATGCGAGCACCGCCAGATGCGAGCACCACCGCGGGCGCGGCTCCCAGCGGATTCTCAACTGGGCGAGCGCCCTCAGGCAGTCGCGCCATTTTCAATCGCGCCTCGCTCATTTCGGCGCTGGACACGTAGCCTTGCAACGCGAGCTGTTGATAGCGTCTCTCGACTAACTGTTTCGCGGTTTCGTTGATCTCGAGCCTAAGGTCGGTCGCCTTAGCGATGGCCGCGAGTGTCAGATCATCATCCGTCGGCCCGAGCCCACCGCATGTGAAAATCAATTCTGCGCCACGCTCGCCGGACGCCCGGATTTCATCAGCTATCGCGTCGATCTCATCGCGCACGACAGCTATGTGCCGGACGCGACCGCCCATTCCTCGAACCACACGGCAGAGGTAATTCGAATTCGTGTCCTCAACCAGCCCAAGCAAGATCTCGTTTCCGATCGTGAGTATCTCGACGTTTATCACGCGCGAATTATAGCAATGCAGAGCTCAGAAGTCAGAGGTCAGAAGTCAGAAAGCAGAAGGCGGAAGGCGAAAGGCAGAGGTCAGAAGTCAGAAATCGGTCTTGAGATTCCCAGGCGTGCTCGTGCCTTGGCGATGACTTTCTGCTTCTGCTTTCCGCCTTCTGCTTTCTGCTTTCCGCCTTCTGCCCTCCGCCTTCTGCCCTCCGCCTTCTGCCTTCTGCCTTCTGCTTTCTGCCTTCCCCCCTCTGGCATCCTTTCTACTCGTTTTGGTGTCAAAGGAGAGGTAGGGCCGGGCGATCGGCTGATTTGGTTCGTGCGGCCACGCCTATTTCGCCCTACCGCCTCATTTTTTTCGCATCGGTTCGCGCATTGGTTAGGAGGACAAGAAAAAATGAAGAAGACCAGCATATTCCTCGGCGTCTCCATCGCATTGCTGTCGCTTGCACTGACCGGCTGTCCTGAACGCATTCGCATCGGTGACATCAGCCGCGATCCGGGTCGCTACTACGATCGAGAGGTGACGGTTGCCGGTCGCGTTGTTCGCTCATACGGCGCGGCGGGCGCCGGCGTCTATGAAGTCGATGATGGCACCGGCACCGTTTGGGTAGCCACGGAAAAATACGGAGTCCCCACCAAAGATACTTACGTTGGAGTGACCGGTCGCGTGGTTCCAGGCGTCACATGGGGCGGAAAGAATTACGGAAACGGCATGCGTGAAACGCGCCGTCGCACGCACGATATTCGCTGATGGTTGCTGGTTCAGGGTTTCTGGTTTGGAGCGGCGAATCCCAAACCAGAAACCAATTCTCAGTCGGCGCCTGCAAGAGCCTTTTGGCCGGTGACCGCTTCAAGCGTTTTCTCTTCGGCTTTCCATTCAGCGGTGCGAAACGCACCTTCCCATCTCGCAATCACCACCGTAGCCAGGCAGTTGCCGATGACATTCAGCGCAGTGCGACCCATGTCCATCAGCTCATCCACGCCCAGGATGATGATCACACCTTCAGCCGGAAGGCCGAAGGAATTCACGGTGCCGAGCAGTATTACCAGCGCCGCCCGCGGAACCCCGGCGACGCCCTTCGATGTCAGCATCAGCGTGAACACCATCAAGATCTGCTGCCACAACGTCATGTGAACGCCGGCCGCCTGCGCGACGAAGATCGCCGCGAGCGACAGGTACACCGTTGTCCCGTCGAGATTGAAGCTGTAGCCCGTCGGCAGCACGAAGCCGACAATGCGTCGAGGCACTCCCAGGCGCTCCATGTTCTCCATGGCGCGTGGCAGAGCCGATTCGGATGACGTCGTGGCAAAAGCAATCGTCGCCGGAGTCCTGACCGCGCGGAAGAAATCCTTTATCGGCACTCGAAAGATCAGCGCGATCGGCAAGAGCACGAAAAGCAGAAACACGATCAACGCGCCGTAAAGCGTGGCGACAAGCAAGCCCAAATTCTGAAGCACCTTGAGCCCGCTGTGACCCACGGTGTAGGCCATCGCCGCGCCCACGCCTATCGGCGCGAACTTCATAACAAATTCCGTGAAGCGAAACATGATGCCGGCCAGCGACTCGCACCATTTAACGACCGCTGCTCCTTTCGCGCCGATGCTTGTGACCGCAAGCGCGAACAGCACCGAGAAGACGACGATCTGAAGCACGTCGCCGTCAGCCATCGCTCGTAGGATCGACGCAGGAGAAAGATGCTGAATGATGTCCCCAACAGTCTGGGGCTTCGCGGGAGGATCGGGCGCGGTGAGCCCCTTCGCTACCGCTTGAGCCGCGTCTGAAGACTTCTGCGCTGCCGACGCCGCTTCCGCAGCAGCCAGGCCGGCAGCTTGCGGGTTGGTTCCGCCTTGCGCCTGGGCCGCGTAGTCTGCGGCTCGCTTCGCAGCTTCTTGCGCCTGAGCAGAAAGGTCCGCGGCTCGCCCGGCCAGCACCGCCTTATCCTCGGGCCTTGCGATGCCGGCAAGCGAAACGCCGACCCCGGGTTTTGTAATGTTCACTGCTGCGAGTCCGATGAACAACGCGAAGGTCGTGACTATTTCAAAATAGAAAAGCGACTTGATGCCGATGCGCCCGACCTGCTTGATATCACCCGTTCCCGCGATGCCGATGACAAGCGTTGAAAAGATCAGGGGCGCGATGATCGACTTGATCAGGTTGAGAAACAGGAGCGAGAGCGGTCTGACTGCCGTCCCCCACTCCGGCTTGAGATAGCCGAGCAGGATGCCGAGCACCAGCCCGATCATGATTTTCCAGGTGAGAGAAATCTTCGGTAAGCGCGGTTTCACTGTTATCAGTCCAAGACAGGCCGCTTCTTTCGGTCTGCACAATCCTATTCCGTAAAATCGAAACGCTTATAGCACGGCACTGGCGGGTTGGCAAACTATCACTTCGGGTATAGGTCATATAGGTCGCATAGGTCCTATTGCTTCCGGCTTCTTGACCGCGATTGATAGAGCCGCTCTGTAAAGCCGCCCTCCTTTAGGAAAGCTTGTTCAAGCTGGCGCAGTTGCTGGTCCAGAAGATAATTGGTTTGATGGATGAGGCACACCAAAGTGTTGGCGGCTACTTCTGGTGGAGCTTCTTCGATATAGGACCGATAGGTCAGATAAGACCTATTTTCTTCATAGGCCAGTCGCCGCACCACTTGGGCGGTAGCATGGTTCTTGCCCCACAGCGCCAAACCGCGCTGCCGCAGGAAGTCCTCGTAGTCCAACAAGAGTTCTTCGAGGCTGGCGCGCGCCACTCCAATCAGCTTCAACTCAAATTTCTTCGAGGTACCGGAGGCCTGACTTCCCTCGGCGATGTTCTGTCGACCGCTGCGCGCCGCTTGCACCATCTGGTCGTGAGTCCGCGAGCGCCTGTCGATGAACCGATCGCAAAACTTCACAGTGGCATCGTACACCAGCTCGGCATGCTGGAAGGATTTTAGGTGACGATAGCCGCCATGAGCTGGAATTAGATTGTCTTGTTTCATGGTAATAGGTCCAATAGGTCCAATAGGTCCTATATCTCCTTCTTCACAACAACCGGTTCTCCTGAAAGCTGAAGTACCCGTTCTTGCCAACGATAATATGATCAAGCACCCTGATCTCAACCGTGCGCGCGGCTTCGATAACCGATCGCGTCAGGTGTTTGTCTTCCTGTGAAGGTTCCGGGTCGCCGCTTGGATGATTGTGGCTCAAGATCAAACCGGCTGCTTTGTGAGTCAGCGCCGCTTTGATTATTTCGCGAGGATAAACTATCGCTCGGTCAACCGTGCCCTCTTGCAATATCTCGTGGTCGATCACCCGGTTCTTGACGTTCAGGTAAATCACCATGAACGCTTCGTGCGAAAGACCTGCAAGCTTCACGCGTGCGAAGTCAACTACTGCCCCGGGAGACGAGAGCACGTCTTTGCCTTCCATGCGCTCGGCGAGATAGGCGGCGAACAACTCCTTGATCAATCTAATCAAGATCGCCGAATTGCCGCCGATGCCGTGGACAGATGCCAACTCGTCCTGGCTGGCATCGAGCACCCCGTTGAGAGAGCGGAAGCGCTTCATCAACGCCTTGGCTGCCGGTTTGACGTCGAGGCGAGGGATCGCGTATGTGAGCAGCAGCTCCAGCAATTCGTATTCGTGAAAGCCTTCCGCGCCTGCTTTCAAAAACTTCTCGCGGAGCCTTTTCCGGTGTTCCAGGTAGTCGGGCTTGTCTTCCATCTGACAGCTAGCACGCTGCGATGTTCAAACTGAAAGATTGCCCAGGAAGGTCGACCCGGCAATTATACTCTCGCTGTCGGAACAAGCAACATTATGCGACCCCGATTAGCGTCTTTGCGGAGCTTGGCGTCTTTGCGCGAAACTCTCTTCCAGTAAACGCCTCTTTCGCCCAAAGCACGCCAGGAACCGCAAAGAACGCGGACCCGAGTCAAGACCGCCGAAAGCTCGCTTGAAAGGGCATATGTCAGTAGAAACCGAAAGAGATAACCGTGGCGGACAAGGTTGACGTTGCTTAGCTTGCGCAATAGCATATCGATTCTTCCAAGCGCACAGTGGAATGCACTTGTTTGCACGCAAGCAAACCTTTCCAGTCGCGAGGTTATGAGGCAGGGCAGCAGGACCACAAAACAGTAACCGCATCAGTGGCGATCGAGTACATGACACTCAACTACGCAACCAAACTCACTCGCTCAAGAACGATCGATCTCACACGGAGGACAAAATGTTTAAACGATACACAGCTATTCTGCTGACGATCTTAATCTCGTTGGCCTCGAGCGTAGCCGTAAGCGCGCAAGGCCCACAGGAGAAGTTCGATCAAGACGCCATCGCTAAGATCAAAGAAGAGGGAATGAAGCACTCTCAGGTTATGGACACTCTCAGTTACCTCACCGACGTTCCCGGCGCCAGACTTACGGGCTCTCCTAACATAAGAGCCGCGCAGGAATGGGCCAAGCAGAAGCTCGCCGCGTGGGGCTTGCAAAACGCGCACCTCGAAGCGTGGGGGCCGTTCGGTCGAGGCTGGTCGCTCGAGGGCTTCTCGGCCAATCTGACCAAACCGAATTACGCGCCGCTGATCGCTTATCCAAAAGCCTGGTCTCCGAGCACCAACGGCGTGGTTCGTGGCCAGCCGGTTTTCTTCGACACCAAAACCGAAGCCGATCTCGACAAGTACAAAGGCAAGCTCAAAGGCGCGATAGTTCTGCTGACCGAAGCTCGCGAGGTCAAGCCTCATTACGAAGCGCTGGGGCATCGCCAAACCGACGAGGAGCTGCTCAGGCTCGCGGATGCTGAGCCGCAGGGCGCCGGCGGTCCGGGCGGCCCCGGAAGATTTCGATTCACTGACGAGCAGCGCGCGGCGCAGCAGCTCCTCAATAAGAAATGGCTGATGCTTCAGGAGGAAGGCGCGGCGCTTGTGATCGAGCCTAGTCGCGGCGATGGTGGAACCATGTTCGTTCAATCCGCAAATCTTGCTTACCCGCAAGACACCCCGGCGGACAAACGCAAGACCATTCGCGACAAAGATGCGCCGCCGGTTCTTCCTCAAGTCGTGGTCGCCGTCGAACACTACAATCGCATCATCCGGATGATTCAGCGAGGCGCGTCTGTTCAGCTCGAGTTCAATGTCTCAGCGAAGTTCTATGAGCAGGACCTGATGAGCTACAACGTCGTCGCCGAAATTCCCGGCACCGATCTAAAAGATGAGATCGTGATGCTCGGCGCGCACTTCGACTCGTGGCACAGTGGAACCGGCGCTACAGATAACGCAGCCGGCTCGGCCGTGTGCATGGAAGCGTTGCGCATACTTCAAACGCTTGGCCTCAAGCCTCGGCGCACGATTCGAATCGGGTTGTGGAGCGGTGAAGAACAAGGCTTGCTCGGCTCGCGCGCTTATGTAGCCGAGCACTTTGGCAAACGGCTTGGACCGGAACCGCGTTTCGGCGGCGGTCCGCCTCCGGCAGGCGCGCAGCCTCCGCCCGAGTCGCAAGCGCCTCCTCAGTTCGAGCTCAAACCCGAGCACGAGAAGGTCGCGGGCTACTTCAATCTCGACAATGGAACCGGCAAGATTCGCGGCATCTACATGCAGGGCAACGAGGAAGTGCGCTCGATTTTCAGAGCGTGGTTTGCTCCGTTCAAAGATATGCTGGGCACGACGAAGGACAACGCTTATGCGACGCTGTCGATCGCTAACACCGGAGGCACCGATCACCTTTCGTACGACGCGGTAGGACTGCCGGGATTTCAGTTCATACAAGATCAGATCGAGTACGATTCGAGGACTCACCACTCGAACATGGATGTGTATGATCGAATCCAGGAAGACGACATGAAGCAGGCAGCGACGATTATGGCTGCGTTTGTGTACAACACAGCGATGCGCGACAAGAAGCTCCCGCGCAAGCCGCTTCAGGGGCAGCCCGTGGCGAGAACTGGACAGTAAAGAATTGCGGAATGCGGATTTCGGATTGGGTTCCTTTTCAATCCGCAATCCGCATTCTGCAATCCGCAATTTCACTTAACCCAAACAGTTTTGATGTTCACGAACTCGCGGATGCCGTGGGCGCCAAGCTCGCGCCCGTA
>JADGNW010000320.1 GCA_017883315.1 Blastocatellia bacterium
AACCCACCCACATTAAAGACGAGGCCCACAAACTTATTGAGTCACTGCCTGACGATGCTACTTGGGAAGACCTCACACGTCTGATGCTTGAACAGCAGTTGATTGAGGAAGGGATTGCTGATATCGAAGCGGGGCGAGTTTGGACCAGCGACCAGATTCGTGAGAAGTTGGGAATGTCTCAATGAAAGTAATCTGGTCGGACCGGGCGCTCAGGTCACTTGCTGCGATCCACGCGCATATTTCGGCTGACTCGGAAGCAAATGCTCATCGAGTTATTGATCGTATCCTCAAGAGAGGAGATCAGCTCTCCACCTTTCCTTTTTCGGGCCGCATCGTTCCTCATCCACGACGCAAGAATGTCCGCGAGCTAATTGAGCAACCATATCGAATCGTCTATCGCGTCGGGAGTGATAACGTTGAAGTGGTCGATGTGCTCCATTCGGCGCGCCGCACGCAATGGAATTAGGTGAGGAATTGCCATGTCAAACCTCGAAGCCAAGGTCACTGACTTTCTGAATCTGAAGCGGATTGCCGTGGCCGGTGTTTCGCGAACGAAACAGGATGCGGCCAATCTCATCTACCGCAAGCTGAAAGCAGCGGGATACGAGGTATTTCCTATCAATCCCAATGCCAACACGTTCGAGAACGACCAGTGCTATCCCGACCTGAAATCCATTCCCGGCGCCGTCGACGGGGTAGTGATAGTCACTCGGCCCAAGCTCGCCGAGGAGATCGTGCGACAGTGTGCAGAGGCAGGCATCTCGCGAGTATGGCTGCACCAATCTATGATCAAGTCGGGCACCAGCGTTTCCGAAGAGGCTGTCCGCTTCTGTAGCGAGCATTCCATAACCGTCATTGCTGGAGCTTGCCCGATGATGTTCTGCCAGCCGGTCGACTTCGGCCACAAGTGCATGCGCTGGATGATGCGATTCACCGGAGGGCTCCCGAAGTAAGGAGCCGCCTTTCGGGTCTCACTGCTTGATCGCAGCTTCAATCAGCTCGATGCGTTGATCGGGCGTCTCTCCGTGGCGAGCCGCTTTCTCGATCAACTCGATCGTGTCGAAGCCATCGACAACCTTTCCGAAGATCGTGTACTTGCCGTCGAGATGCGTCGCCGGTCCTAAGACGATGAAGAACGACGTGTCCGCTGAATCGGGATCGCTCGCACGCGCCATCGACAGCACGCCTCGAATGTGAAGCGCTGTGTGACTGAACTCACCTTTTAGCTTGTGCACCCACTTATCTGCCGGATGCGGCTTATTGTCCGCACGAGTCGAGCCGAGTCCGCCTTGAATCACAAAGCCGGGAATGATGCGATGAAACGCGGTGTGATCGTACCAGCCGCTCTCGACAAGCTTCAAAAAGTTGCGTACGTGTTCCGGCGCGAGCTTGGGGTCCATCTCGAGTGTTATGTCTCCCATACTCGTGCGCAGAAGAACTTCCTTGCGCATCTCATCGACGGTCGCATCTTTGAAGGGCTCGATCTTCTTGCGTTCGATCTTGATGCTGACAATCCGGACGGTCTTAACAGTAAGCCCGTTGCTGTCGGTCGGCGCGAGCGATATTCGATCAACGACATCGATCCCTTCGGTTACTTGTCCAAAGGCCGAGAACTGGCCGTCAAGCTGCGGCTGAGGTGATGCGCAGATGAAGAACTGAGCGCCGCCGCTGTTCGCCTGTCCGGGTATGCGAACTGTCGACACCGTGCCGCGAACGTGCTTGAGATCGCTGAACTCGTCGGCAATCTGATTCAAAGCTCCGGTGCCCCAGCGCTCGCGAGGAGTCTGAGAGTCTTTGAGCAACGGATCGCCGCCTTGAATGATGCCGCGCGGGATGACTCGATGAAACGCGGAGCCGTCGTAGAACCCCGCGCGCGCGAGCTTGATAAACTGCTGAGTGTGTTTGATAGCTTTGCCTGCAACGAACTCGAAGCGAACGACGCCGAGATCGGTCGCTATCACCGCTTCAAGTTGAGCCGCCTCTTCAGGGGTGACCGTCGAGTCCGCTTGTGGCGGTTGGGCATCGCGCTTCTTTTGCTGAGCAGCCGATATCCCGGGCGACCAAAGCGCGACCAGGGCCAGGCAAAGAAAAAGATGCTGTCCTCGAGGGATTCTCATGATCGTCCAGCGACGAAATTGGTACCAATCGATCATAGGTACCGATCAATGTCCATGGCTCCGTGGAAGATACCGAGTATGTCCACGTCTCCATCTTGCTTAATCAGATATGCGATCCTGTAGTGTCCGTGCAACAAGATGCGAATGTGATGGCCGGGTTGGGCCTCGTATGCGTGTCCGATTTCTGGAAACCGACTCAGCAACTGAATCTTCTCGTAGATACCCCGAACTACTCGCGTGGCAGCACCGGGGTCCTGCTGTGCGATATAGTCGTGAATGTCCTGAAGCCAGCGGGCGGCCTCAGAGGTCCATCTTACTTTTCCCATTCTGAGATTCTCTGGCGCATCTCATCGTTACTGATAGTTCGACCAGAGAGAGAATCCTGCAGCCCGCGTTCAACCATTCTGGAGAACGCAAGTTCGCGAAGCAGTTCCTCGTAAGAGCTGTCATCAGGTTGCGCTTGAATTATCTTCGTCATTTCGTCTTTTGCCGAAACCATACTTATCTCCGATGTCTCGTTGTACTAATCCGATAGCCACATCCTAACTAATCATCGGTTTTGCTGTCGAGCACTGTGCATTGTTCATCGATGCCAGCCACGTGAACTCGCTGGGACGATGCTCGTATCTAACCCAGCACGTGCCGTTTGATCGCCCGCCCGATGAAGCGCAGTTTCTGATCAAACGGGAACCGGCCGAGGTTCACTCTCACGATCCCTTTCGTGAACTCGCTCTTGCGGCTGTAATCGACATTCACATCTACGATCACAGGCCGGCCTCCTCGAGAGATCTTCAGAGCCTCGTCGAGCACTGTTCCCACACGCAGATCGTTTTGCATTCTCAAGTACGCCGCGCCGGTCGCCGTCGCTATGCCCTCGACCTTAAGCTCGCCGAGAACCGTGCACGTCTTGCGATTGAGCGGAACCGTCTGAAGCTGAGAAATCTGCGCAAGCTCGCCGTCGTTGAAGACACAGAAGATCGCGCCGAGCCCCAGCCGCGCAGCCGTGATGATCTCGAGCCCGGTCATCAGGAATGCCCCGTCGCCTACTATCCCGACCACCTGCTTATCGGGATGAGTCAGCTTCACTCCAACCGTCCCCGGCACACAATAGCCCATGCAGTTGAAGTCCGTCGGCGATATGAAATGCTTCGACCGATGGACTGGGAACAACTCGGCGGTGAGAAAAGTGTGATTGCCGTCGTCGACTACAACATAGGCGTCGTCGTCGAGCCGCGCGCGGAGCTCGCGGAAGAAAATGCCGGGGCTGACGCGATTCTTGTTGGTCTTCTCGGTCCACGAACGAAAGAAGGCGTCTTTCTCTGATTTGATCGTCTGCTTCACGCGCGTTCGGTCGCCCGGCTGCACGCCGGTTTGTTTCAGCTCATCGATCAACACGCGCAGCGCATCGTTCGCATCGGCCTCGATTGCAACCCTTGCCGGGTAGTTCTTGTTGAAGACTTGAGGATTGATGTCGATGTGAATCAAGTTTTCCGGGATGGTCATTCCGTAGCTGCCAGTCGCAAGCTCCGCGAAGCGCAGTCCGACTGCGATCAAGCAATCGCAACCTTCGAAGGCTTTGCGAGCCGCGGGAACCGCCGACGGCCCGAATCCCATTCCCGCGTGCAGAGGATGATTCGCAGGGAAAACGCTCAATCCCTGAAGCGTCGTCGCGACTGGAGCGCCCAGCATCTCCGCGAGCTCAATCGCTTCAGAGGTCGCATCGCGCGCGCCCCAACCGAGGTAAACTCCGATCTTCTTCGCCGACCTGATGAGGCGCGCTGCTTCGCTGATCTTCTCGCGATCGACCGCAGGAGGCTTCCACTCTCGTTGATACGCGGGCAACTCGCTCACTTCTGCGGAGAAGAGTTGGACGTCCCCAGACAGTTCGACGAATGTGGGTCCCGGTTCACCCGAAGTAGCGATCTCGTATGCGCGATAGATGGTTGGGATGACTTCGTCGTGCGTGCGAACCAGGAATGCAGCCTTGGTGATTCCTTCGAGTATCCGCTGTTGATCTATCTCGTGAAGCTGATAATGCATTCCCGAGTCGCGGCGGATGCCGCCCGAGATCACGAGCATCGGCACGCCATCAAGGTACGCCTCGCCTATGCCGCTCATCGCGTGAGTCATGCCGGCCGCGGGAACGATGGCGAGGCAGCCGATCGAGTCGCCCGTGTCTCCTGTCCGGCTGATGGCGTCGGCCATGAACGCGCCACAGCCTTCGTGAGTGACCAGTATCGGCGTGATCCGTTCGGACTTGTTTAGTTCGTCGTACAGCTCGGTGTTGTGCACGCCTGGAATTCCGAAGGTGTGCTTCACGCCTATCTGTTCGAGTGCATAGACGGCAAGCCACGCGCCTGTTTTCTTCATGATTTTTTCCCTGCGCTCCCAGGCTACCCTTTCGCGATCGCCCGCCCCGCGAGTCGCCCGCTAAAGATGCAACCTCCGAGAAACGTCCCCTCGAGTGACCGCAAGCCGTGAATGCCGCCGCCGCCAAAACCCGCAGCTTCTCCTACCGCGTACAGCCCCGGCAGGACTTCGCCGTTGTTATCGAGAACACGCGAGCTGAGATCAGTTTGAATCCCTCCAAGGCTCTTTCGCGTTAGGATGAACTCGCGAATCGCGATCAGCGGACGCGCCTTCGAATCGTCGATCTTAGCGAACTTGCAGGTGCGAACGCGATCGCCTCGATACTGTCGAGCGTGTGCGATTCGCCTCAACTGATCGTCGTTGTGAAACGCCGGCCCGCGTGCGATCTGATCGTCGTACAGCCGAATCTCTTCAGCGAGCAACTTCCGGTCGACGTCCGCTGTTCCCGTCAGCGCGTTCATCTTCTCGGCAAGCTCGGCTACTGAGTTCGCGGTCACGAAGTCAGGACAGTTGTCGATGAACTCGCGAACCAGACCGGGATTTCCAAGCAGCACGCTGAGCAGGAAGTTGATCCGTTTCTTGTCGCGGATCGCATGATTGAACTCCGAACCCGACACGGCGAGTTCCTTCTTCGCGATCTTCCAGTTCAGCACCTGCCACGAATACTTCTTCTTCTGCTTGCAGATCGTCTCGACCAGATATCGTGTGTCGAATCCCGTCACCATCGCGGGCGGTCCCATCCGCCGTCCTTCGTAGTTCATCCACAGCGCGGACTTGGGCGGCACAAGCGAGAGTCCGTGCAACTCGTGCTGAGGTTTCCAGTGATGAACTCCCGCAGCGTAGTTCCACATCTTTTCAAGATGAGTGATGGCGCCGCCGTGCTCGCGAACCGATTCAAGCATCGCGCCGTCCGCCGTCGGATGCGAGCCGTTAAGCAAATATTCTGGCGGCTCGCCCCACGGCGCATACCAATGCTTGCGCACCATATCGAGATTGCCGGCGATGCCTCCGGCGGCGACCACTACACATTCGCCTGTGGCGGTGAACTCCCGGCCCGAGCTTTCATCGATGCCCGAGCAACCGGTGAAATGCCCGCCGGTCTGAATGAAACCGGTGACTCGATGTTGAAAGCAAAGCGCGAGCTTGTTCCGATTCGGATGCGCATAGAGATGCTTGAGCAATCCGAGCACAAGTCCTTGTCCCGTGCCCCAGACAATGTGAAAGCGCGGGACCGAGTTTCCAGGCTGATTCAAACCGCGCTCGGCCCAGTTGAGCACTGGAAAAAAGGTCACGCTGTGCTGGTACAGCCAGCGCCTGACCATGTCGAGCGACTGAGCGATGTAAGCTTCCGCCCAGCGGCGTGGCCAGACGTCGTTCTCGCCCAGTTCGCCGTACGCGATCCAATCTCGAAGCGCGAGATCGACGCTGTCTTTGACGCCGGCGCGCTTCTGCTCGGGAGAACCGACCACGAAGACGCCGCCAAACGAGACGCGCGCGAGCCCGCCGAACTTCTCTTCGCCCGATCGCTCGATCAAGACAACGCTCTTGTTGTGATCCAGCAACTCGAGCGCCGTCGCGATTCCCGCAAGCCCGCCTCCGATCACGACAACGTCCGCTTTGTAGTTGAGATCTGGCATTCGAATCCTTCAATCCGTTATTACGCCAGCCTGGCGAACCGTCTGTTTGATTCTGGAAAATCCAGACCTAACGCGCACGAGGTGAGCACACCGAAGCAGGCAGCGGCGATGACCGACGCCCAATTCAGCTCGGGCAGCGGCGTCCGAGGAGAGTTGCCAACCATAGTTGCAAGCACTCCGGAGACAACGCTCAAGATCGCCATCCACTGATACAGACGCAGTCCCCTGTATATCGCGGTCTGTGGTTCGCCGCGATACGATTCTTCGACGAACCTTCCAAGCCCCGTGATTATCAGATACACCCCTATGATTAATGAGAGTGGCGCACGGAGAAACCAGAGCCTCGCTATGATGACGGCGACAACTATGTTCCAGAGAATGGAGTAAAGTGGCGTCGCGTGAATAGGCACGCCGGTCAGAGCTGCTAGCCTGCACACCCGCGATCGTGGGTGTGTGTAGCTGATGCCTATTGCCGCAGGCGCCGGTCTTCCGTGGCAGCAACCCTGCACGAGACATCGCAATCTGCCTGCGGATTGAACCCAGGGCGCGCCAACGGCGAACGCCGCAAGAAGTAACCAGGGACTCGCTCCTAACAGTGTCGCAATGAACGCGCCGATGATCGCGCCAAGCAAACCTCCGTACCAACCATAGGGCCGCAGCAGACTCGGGGAACCTTCTACAAACTGAGCCCAGATAGCCGAGGTGATTAGTACGGATGCGGCGATGATCAAAATCGACGGAATGTAGCCGGGGCCGATCAGCGTCCCGATAATTGACAGTGCAACGAATGCGCCTGCTCCAGCATAGAAGCCGTGGTTGATAATGCGCACCGGTCCAAAGCGCCATTCTCTCCACGAATTCGCGATGCGCTCGGTCAACCTTCGAACTTGTTCCCATATCCCGCGGATGCGCGTCACAAACAAGACCACAATGAACCCGCCCAGGACGTCGACGATGGCGTGCATACCCGTGGCGACACAGCTAATGGAGATAAGAAGCGCCCACGTCCACCAGAGAAGTCTCAACGAAGGCATTCTCCGAGCGTAGACCGCCGCTGCAAGAAATGCCCACACAACGTGAAACGAAGGGAATGCTGCTGCGGGCGTGTCGTATGCTCGCTCGCTAGCCAGCAGTCTTCCGAGTGGTCCGTGTGGGGTGAACGGACGCGGCGCGGCGATGAACGGGACTGCAAGAAATAACAGGATTACCAAACCCGTCGCGATCAACCCCGAAATTGAAAACTCGCGAAGGTCGCGGTTTGTTCGCGCGACAAGCGGCGCTAGAAGCACGAACGCATAAGTGCTCAGGTAAAATACTTCGGTCCATTCGTAAACCGGAAGGTCTTTTTCAAAAGGCAAGAAAGCGACCACCGCGTCTGGGGGAATTCCGATGAATCGAACTGCTTCGTACAAGATGAGCCACGGCGCCAGAACCAAAACGTAGACCGACAGCCGGTCCATTAGCGCCGGTCGCGTAGTTTCGTCAGCCGGAATGTGGATCAACGGCTTCGCTTGCGCGGAGCCAAATCGGTTGCGGAGATCGTGCCTCTCGTAGCCTTCGACCAGCGCGACACAACCAAGGATGACCACAGGTGAAACAAGCCACAACCCGCTTGAAGAGTTTGCGGCGATCGCGATTCCGATGCAGAGAATTGAAAAGCCGGCGTAGATCGGATGGGAGATGAGTTTATAGATTCCCTCTGTTACAAACCGAAGAGGCGGGTATGCGTTCATCGGCAACCCCTTGCCATAAACCATAAGCGCGACCATGCCCGAACCCATGACAACTGCGCCGAAGGCGGCGACTGCCGCTCCGATCGGCATTGACCCGAGGGCCGGAATTCGCACGACGAGGTCGGTCATTCGCGCCCAGCCGATGAGCAGCGCGGGCAATGCGATAACAAACAAGAATCCGTAAAGCGCTTTGCCGATGCTTGAAGAGCGTTCGGTTGACATTGAACCGCCTCTACTTCACCTTTGTATTCTCATTCCCCAGAGATTTTCAATCGCATATTCACCATTAATCATGGTCAGCGTCTGGCGCCGGCATTCGGCCAGCGAACTATCTCATGGATTGTCCAACCGGCGCTCACGTTTTCGTGGCAGCTTAGAATTCCCCGGCTCCGCCATTTACGCTCGTAGGCGTTCAGGCTTCGAAGCGGAATCAGTTTCTGAATTCCGGGAATCATCGAAAGCGCAGTCTTGATGAGCGGTCCCTCCCTCAATAACTGATCCTCATCGAGAGCTAGAATAACCTTCTCCTGTTTGAGCACGACTTCACGTTCTGTTACCTCAGCGCTTTCGATCTGAACGCCATTCAGGAACACGAGCCTGACGTTGCTTGCCCCGCGCCAGTCTATCCAAACAAGAGCATCGTTGTTGGACAAGAATCTGCCCCAGCGCAACTCGTCGATCGGCAATCGCCACGGCGGGATCGACATCGTAAGGCATTCGACGTACCCGAGCCCCTTCAGTTGATGGCGATTTCTGGTTGAGACTTCTGCGGTGGCCCTCGGGTGCAGGCATCGCCACTCAACCCTGCCCGCGTCCGACTCGAAGATAGTCCGTTCGATCGGCTGAGCGAGGGCCGTCCACTTCCCTTCGACGCCAAGCGCTTTGGAAGACCAGTGAATGGAGTCGCCCGAAACCTCCGGAGCGCAGTACCGTTTCAATGACGTGTTCGCTTCGGTCTGCGCATCATGCTGGCGCCGCAGCGTGCTCGAGTAATTGATCTTCAGCGCTTTCCAACGAAGCGACGCCGCGTATGCGATGAAGACGTCGCCTTCGTCAGACACGCAGTCCATATACCATTTGGAAAGCAAGAAGTTTGAGGTTTCTAGCAATGAATCTCCGCTCGCGTCCGCACGACGGCGGGGAACTCTCAACGTTCGGTCATCGAGCCTGTCTCACTCAATGCCAGTTACTTCGCCAAGTGTTGGGCCAATCTCGAGGTTGAGCACGAGGTCCGCCAGGTAATCCAGATCGGTGGGCTCGCGATTCAATATCACCAGACGTGACCCGTTTTGTTTCGCCACTGCCGGGAACGACGCCGCGGGATAGACGACCAGCGAAGATCCGATTGCAATGAACAGATCGCAGCTCTTTGATTCGGCTTGCGCGCGGCGCATCGCTTGAAGCGGCATCGGCTGTCCGAACGAAATAGTCGCACTCTTGATGAAGCCCCCACATTCGCACGCCGGAGGTTCTTCGCTTGCCTTGAATGCGGCGAACATCTCTGCAAGTTCGTAACGCTGAGCACACTCAAGACAAGCCGCGTACGTACCGTTTCCGTGAAGCTCGATAACCTGTTCGTCCGAAACGCCGGATCGTTGATGCAAGCCGTCGATGTTTTGAGTAATGACGCTCGAGACTTTTCCTTCAGCAACGAGTTGAGCGATCGCGCGATGGCCTCGGTTCGGCTCGGCGCGCGAGACAGCTTCATCAACGGCGATCTTCCGCCGCCACGTTTCTCGTCGCGCTTCTTCCGATGAGATGAACTCGCGAAAGTCGATAGGCTGATATTTCGTCCAGATGCCGCCAGGGCTGCGGAAGTCGGGAATGCCGGATTCAGTGCTGACGCCCGCGCCGGTGAAGACGACAGCTCGACGGCTTTCGCCCAGCAATCTACTTAGCTCACCTATCATTGCTGCAGCCTACTCCTGTGGCAGCCACCAGAGATGGTTCCTCAATTCGTCCGCAGAATATTGGTTGAGAAAGTTGAGCAGCCGATCGCGCACCGCCCAGCGGCGCAAGCGATTGCTGATTTGAAACTGGGGTATGAGAAGAATCCCGTAGTGCGCTCTTCCCAGCGCGATCCACTCCTCGTGGATAAGACAAAAGTTGCTTTGCGGATCGCTGTAATTACAGGTGACTACGACGCATCGTAGCCGAGCCCCCTCAGCCAGAATGGCGCGATCATCCTGCTGCACCGCCACTGGCAAGGCTCGAGCTTCGATCACATCGTATCCGTGCGCTCGGATAGCAGCAGAAATCTCCGCTGGAATCATGATGTCGCACAGAAGTCGCGCGAAGAATGCGTCGGAAGATAGCGGGTCCGCGCTCACGCCGGAATGGTCTCCTGAATGGGAGCGTGCTCCTCGTATAGTTCGCGGCCGCGCCGAAGGTCGGACTCGATCTCTGCGCGGTGGTTGAGGTAGTACTGAATGGCGGCTTCGATTTCAGCGCGCGTGAGGAGCTTTAGATCATCCTCGATCTCCGTCACTCCCCACCCCTCCTTAAAGTAAGTGGCGATCTGCTCTACGGTGATTCGCGTGTTTAGGATGCAAGTCAGTCCCGGCGGATCGCCTGCCCGCCGCACAATGAACGAGTTCTCTGTCAGCACGTATCCCGACAGGTGCGCAGCTAGTCGTCGCTGTGCATCTGAAGTCGCGCGGCGCATGGCCAGGGGCGACACCTCAACATTCCCGCGCCTAACGGAGAGTAGTCCACGCCGCGACAACTCCTCCCACGCGGTCTTGGCTTCGTTCACGGCGAGCCCTGTAGCTGCTGCCCGGTTCTCGATATCGATTTGCTTACTTGATTTCCTTCTCATCGTGACGATCACAATTATAACAGCAAGGACAGCGATAAGAAGTCGGATGAGCATGGAGTTCAGGTTCCGGCTGCTGTTTAAGCTAAACCAGCCTGAAGCCTGAATCCATACTCGCCGACAAAATCACTCACGCCCGCTGGCCGCGGGTGCGCCATACCCAGCCGAACTGCGTGTTGCTCGGACGAGGCGCCCGGTCATACTCCTGTTTCATCTCGGCGATCTTGTCGCCCTGAATCGCTTTGCGCTTGGCGTTGACGTCAATCTTGTAAAGCCGCGCCGCGTTCAGGCCGAATATCTTCGCTTTGATTTCAGGAGTCAGCTTCTTGTAGCCGAACTTCTCGGCGACCTGATCGCTGATCTGGAATCGGCGCAGCCGCTCGATCTGCGATTGCGGGCTGCCGCCCCATATCGAATCAGTGCCCCAGATTATGTGGTCCTCGCCGCCTGGAAGATTCAATACCTGTCCCAGGAAGTGCATCGCCGGCTGATCTCCGCCGCCGTATCCGCCCGACAGAATATTCCACGTGCTGCCAATCTCGAAGTAGACATTCTTCAGGTTGTTGCGCTTCACGATGTCGATCAGCTCCGAGCACCACGGGATGTATTGCGGACCGGGTGCAGCGCCTTCGCGACGCCGCCCGCCGGTGGGCGTGGGATTGCACCCCGAGTGATAGATGATGAAGTTGAAATCGGGAAAATCCTTTGCGACTTTCTCAACGTCCTTCGGATGGCAGTGCTCCTCGTTGAACAAACCGAGCGGCAGTCCCTTGTGAACGCACACAGTCTTGACGCCGAGCTTGCGGCTTCGCTCAAAAAACGGATATGCAACCTTTTCATCGTCGAGCCAGAACGGTCCGTCGCCGATAATCGAGCCGGTATACATCTTCCACGAATTGATCTTGAGCGTCTTGACCTGGCGCTCCATTTCTTCAAACTCGGACTTGCCCATGTTCGGCCGGAGCAATCCGTGACTCAGCATACGCTGCGAGCCGCCGGCCATTTGATTGATCTCATTGCGCGTCTTCACCATCTTGTCTGGAGGCAGGATGTTCTCGCGCCACTCGGCGGTGGGCACGCCGCTGATGATCGCCATCATCGTATCGCTGTCCATAAACATCTCTTTGATGTAGTGGGACTCGTTGAGCAGCGAAAGCCGCTCGGCGGTCGAGTTGGCGTTCGGGCGAAAGTTTCGAAGGAAGTCGGCGGCTTGCTTACCCGCCTCAGTCGCTTCAAACCAGCGGCTCTCGACGTCCACGTGATGAGTCTGATTGTCGAAGATGAATTCGGTCTTCGGCCACTTCTCGCTGTACGCGGCAGGGTCGAGCGCTTCAACAGAATCTACATCATAAGTCTTTCCGAAAACCTCGTTGTAGGCGAGCATCGCCACGGCCATTCCGCCACTCGTTTGCAGGAATCGACGGCGTGACATTCCGAGTTTCTTGGCGCACTGCTCCGACATTTCTACGATGCGCGCCTCCCAGCGCTGTTGCTGGGGCGACTGCGGCGGCGGAATGAACTCTTCATTCGAAGAGATCTCTGTCGGTATGGGAGATTGAATAGGCTTATCGTCATCGGCGAAACATTTGCGAGTCCACATGGCTAGTCCTTTCCGCTGAGTAGGTCAGCGATCGCTAAAAGAAATGGGAATGCAGAGCGGAGCCTGCTGATCTTAACGATGTCATAGTTGACGGTGAAAGCTACCGCGTCTATGCCTCGTGGCGCAAGCCGCCGGCGTGCCGTTTGGCCGCGCGGAAAATCGGAACTCCCGCCGCTACTTGCCTGCGTTCGGACAAGCCTCTAAGCTGGAGACACTCGATCATTCTCGGACGTAGTTCGGTCATGATCGAGGTATTGAGAGGATTGCTCTAACTGCGCGCAGAGCTTAGTTCAACGCATCGTTGGACCGGAGCGCTGGGGGCGCGTGCTTTGACTCTTTGGCTTCAACGTTGTCGCTAATCGCCGCGTCCGGTCAACAGACGTAGATTGTATATGTACGGACCGCAACAAACGGGCCGCGTCGATCCCGGCGATCGCGAGCGCGCGCACCGGCTCCTGTCCGAGGCGCGCGCCGCCCACGAAGAGATCGGCATGCCCAAGCACGTCGAGATGACGGACGCGCTGTTGAAGGTGGCCTTGTGATCGGCCGCACGCTCGCCCACTACCGCATCACCGCCGGGATCGGGGCCGGCGGAATGGGCGAGGTGTACCGCGCCACCGACATGAAGCTCGGCCGCGACGTGGCCCTCAAGGTGCTTCCGGCGGAGATGGCCTTGAGCCCTGAGCGCCTCGCGCGGTTCCAGCGCGAGGCGAAGGCCCTCGCCGCCCTCGACCATCCCGGAATCGTCGGCGTGTACTCTGTCGAGGAAGCCGACGGCGTTCACTTCCTCACCATGCAGCTCGTCGAGGGCCAGCCGCTCGACCGGCTCATCCCTGAGGATGGGCTGCCGGTGGAGCGGATCCTCGAGATCGCCACCGCCCTTGTCGAGGCCCTGGCCGCGGCCCACGAGAAGGGCATCGTGCACCGCGATCTCAAGCCCGCCAACGTCATGGTCGCGAAGGACGGACGCGTGAAGGTCCTCGACTTCGGACTGGCGAAGGTCACGGCGCCCGAGGAGGCGACACCGGCCGACTCGGCGCTGTCGACCGCGATGAAGACGCGCGAGGGCATCGTGATGGGGACGGCGCCCTACATGTCGCCGGAGCAGGTGCAGAGCCGGACGGTGGATCACCGGACGGACATCTTCTCTCTGGGGGTCATGCTCTACGAGATGTCGACCGGCAAGCGGCCTTTCGGGGGGGCGAGCTCGATCGAGCTCCTGTCGTCGATCCTCAGGGACAAGCCGCCTCCGCTGACCGAGTTCAAGCCCGAGCTGCCGCATCGCCTGGGCCGGATCATCGGGCGCTGTCTCGAGAAGGCGCGCGAGGATCGTCTTCAGACCGCTGGCGACGTCCTCGACGAGCTCCGGGCGCTGCGCAGGGAGATGGACCCGGGCCTGACGGCGTCCTTGCCCGAGAGATTGCGCACAGCCCAGCCTCGCTCGTCGCAAGTGACCGCCGCCGTAACCCAGGCATGGAGACGAAAACCGGTTAAGGCAGGCGTTTTCCTGGCGCCACTTTTGATCGTGGGAGTTCTGTTAGCTCTGCGTATCTGGCATCCGCCTTTGCACCAACCCTTACCTGAAGCTAAAACCTGGTACGATCAGGGCATAGTCGCAATGCGCGCGGGCACCTACTATCAGGCGAGCAAGAGGCTGGAGCGGTCAATCGAATTAGACGATCGGTACGCGCTCTCGCATGCTCGATTGGCCGAGACTTACCTGGAAATAAATAGTACGGAAAGGGCACAGGAGGAACTGCTGCGCGCCATGTCGCTGGCACCCGATAGCTCCGCGTTGGCGAGCGCGGACGCCGCCTATTTGGACGCGGTCGCGGCAACCGTAAGAAGGGATTTTGCCGCCGCGGTTGGTTACTATCAAAAGATCCTCGATCAAGCACCGAACATCGAAAAGGGCAACGCTTATGTAGACCTCGGTCGCAGTTATGAAAAGAACGAGAACCTGGACAAAGCGATAGAGTCCTACCTGGAGGCTACCAAACGCGACCCGCAATCGCCGACAGGATTTCTGCGCCTGGCAGTCCTTTATAGTCGCCGCCAGGATTCAGCTAATGCGGAAATCGCTTTCAAAGAAGCTGAGAAGCTCTATCAGACCATGTCCAATAACGAAGGACGCGTTGAAGTGCTCTATCAGCGTGGCGCCCTTCTCGCCCGCACCGGGAAACTGCCTGAAGCCAGAGCACAGTTGGAGCAAGTGCTGGAGATATTGAAAAACGTCGACAACAAGTACCAGCTCGTCAGGACCCAGTTGCAATTGAGCCTGGTCGCGCGCGATCAGGGAAATATAGAAGAGGCCAAAACGTTGGCGGGCGAGGCGATTAGCCTGGCGCAGACCAGCAACATCAAGAACATTGCGACCCAGGGTTTGATAGATCTTGGTTTGGCGCTGATGA
>JADGNW010000321.1 GCA_017883315.1 Blastocatellia bacterium
GAGGCGCAGCACGCGATTCAGAATCGCCGCCGCCTTCTTCTGCTTCGCGTAGGTCTTATCCATTGGCGTTGCGGCCAACGCACTCGAGTTCAGCGCAAGAGCGTAGAACACACTCGCCTCTCGATCGCTCGGATAACGCTCGTAGAGACGTTCCATGGCGCGCTCGTACCGCGAAGCACGCGTCGGATGATCAGATCTCTCCCAATCATCGTAGAACTGGGTGATCGCGTCTATGTAGTCTCGCTCACGGTTTGTCTTCGCGCCGATGGCTTTTGCTTGCTGTACCGCAAGTGCGCCCTTCTCCAGCTCCGCGCGATTTGGCGGAGCCCAGAGTTGATGATACTGGTTCATCGCAATGCCCCAGTGAGCCATCGCGCACTGCGGGTCGATCGCGGCAACTCTGTCGAACGCGCGCTCGGACTCGCCGTACTCAAAGGAATGCAGCCAGGCTACTGCAAGGTTGAATTGTCTCTGCGCCTGCGGTGAGCAAGAAACGACGAAGCTGACTTTCCCGACCTGCTCGCCTGATTGGTGGTGTTGGTGTTCTTCTCGTGCAGCGCCCAGGACCGGGCTTAGTAAGGCGAATAACAATGCTGGGAAGACTTTTCCTCTCTGTAGGCTTCGCACCGGGCGTCCTCCTCGCTGCTTCTTTGGGCTAGTCCTTTTGACGGGCTTCGGCTTCCGCAAGCCAGCCGCGCTTCAGCTTTTCTGCCGGCACGCTCGATAAGTAAGGCTTGATGTCGAGAATCGGAGTACCGTCCAGCATGTCAATGCCGCGAACATACAAACGCGTTCCTTCACGCCGGATCATTTCAACTACCGTCAATCCAATCGGATTGGGCCGTCGCGGTGATCGTGTGGCAAACACTCCGTGCGGGCGGTCGTCAGTTGGCGGCTTGCCGAGTAAGGAGTAACCCTCCGCTTGATGAAACGTCCAGATGACAAACAAGTGAGAGAAGCCTTCGATGTCTGTGAGGCCCTGCTCGAACTCAGGAAGAATATCGAGCACGCCCTCGGCTTCATGCTTAGCGCCGCAGCCTTTTGGTATCTGGGCCGTTTCGGAATAAGAACTGCGAACGAATCCGATGGGTTGCATCTTAAACATAAACGTCACAAGGAAAGAGACTACGCCGCGGACAATAGTACTGGATGACTCTGGTTCAACTCTATTGATTCACCTTATCAGAAATGAAATAGTACGAGCCAACCAGTTCCTTGAAAGCAGCCAGCGAGTTCTCATAGTCATCCTTTGTCCGAGACGTTAGCGCCAATAGCACGACAACCTTTGGCTCATCGATGAATGCCACTGCTTCATAGTTCTTGTTCGCTCCATCGAAAAAGTACCTAACCAGAGCTGTCTTCTTGTCCTTTGTCGGCAGCGGCCAGCCATCGGTTGCGGTCGAATCCTTTGAACTTTTTTGGAAATCCGCGATATCGGCTTGCACAACGTCTTCAAGCGTCTTCTTCTCAGAATTCTTATGCACCGCGCGCGCATACATAACGGCGACGGCGTCTTTCCATGAAGAGCCGCGTCGGTAGAACACCGCGTGCAGTCCCTGGGAAACGCCGCTCGAATTGTCCAGCACCCAGCCGGTTGGGGCGGTGAGCGTAACGCTGTGGTCCGTGCCGTAGATCAAGCCACTATTGGCGGTGTCTTCAACGCTCTTGCTCTTCTCCTGAAGCGCCGGTGCCGCGTAAACGAATAACAGCATCGCAACCAGCGACGAGCACGCGCGTGTCTTGATCATCGTACCTCCACACACGATCGGTGTATGTTGTGACTCAGTATCGGTGTCTTCACAACTACTCGATGATCTCCCAACCGCTCTGATATTTGTCCAACTGTCCCCGCGTGTATTCATCGATTGGGTGTTCGCGCTCGGGCGAAACGACGTGCTTTGGAGACCCGCACAACTCCGTCGAGAAGTATCGCTGGCCTGAATCGCAGATCATCGTCACGATGCGTTTCATCTTCGGATGCCGCTTTGCCAGCTTAATTGCCGCGACGACGTTGGCGCCCGATGAGATGCCGCAGAAGATGCCCTCTTCCTTCGCCAGCCGCCGCGCCATCTCTATCGCTTCGTCCGACTTGATAGTCACGATGCCATCGAGCAAGCTCAAATCCAAATCGCGGGGCACGAACCCGTCGCCGATGCCTTCAATCTTGTGTTCGCCCCACTCTCGCCGCGAAAGCAACGGACACTCGGCGGGTTCGCCCGCGTATAGCTTGATCTTCTTTTTCTTATGGCGCAGATATCTGCCGATGCCGGTCAATTGTCCGCCGGTTCCCTGAGTGCCCACATAAGCGTCGAGCTTGCCGCCGGTCTGTTCCCAGATTTCGGGCCCTGTCGTCTTGTAATGAGCTTTGATGTTGTCAGGGTTGTCGAACTGAGAAGGCACCCAGTATTTCTCTGGGTCCTCCTGGCGAATCTGCTCGAGCCTTTCGAGCGCCAGATCGACGTCGGACTCGCCGCCCGGCGTGTAGACCATCTGTGTGCCATAAGCTACATCCATCTTCTTGCGCTCTTCACTCATGCCTTCGGGCATCACGATGATGCAAGGGTAGCCTTTCACGGCGGCGACGAACGAGCACGCGATGCCGGCGTTGCCGGTGGAGCATTCGAGAATGGTCATCCCCGGTTTCAGATCGCCTCGCTTCTCGGCGCGCTCGATCATGTTCAGATAGATTCGATCCTTGAGCGATCCGGATGGACTGAAGTATTCGAGCTTGACGAGAATCTCAGGCTTGACGTCGGCGGTGACTCGATTGAGGCGCACAATCGGCGTGTTGCCGATGCAGTCTAGAATCGATTTTGAGTGCTTGCTGTAGCGTGTCCAGTTCGACATGAGGTCAGTTCGTTCCTTTCTCAGGTGTACTGTCTAAGCCGCCACTCTATCAGAAGCTTGACCGAGTTTCATGTGGATGAGGCAGTCAGTCCCGTACGGACACCTGTCTATAGGGCAAAGGGCGTTTGATGTTTCCGTAGCTCCGTCATTGGTTACAATAGACAGGTCATCCCGCTGGAATTCGCGGCTCGATAGAGCGAGATTTACAACGCCCGGTCCGGTCGTGGTAAAGTTCAATTCAAGAGGATGACATGAAATCAATCGCGATCAAATTAATTGCACTCGCGTTAGTGATCGGCTTCGGGTATGCCGTTCAAGGCAGCAAAGGGCCCGCAAAGATTAAACTCTATTCAGTTGCGCAGAAAGGATTCATCATGAGCGAAAAGGTCGTTAAGACGGACGCCGAGTGGAAACAACAGCTCACTCGCGAACAATACGAAGTCACTCGAAAGAAGGGCACCGAGCGAGCCTTCACTGGCGAGTATTGGAATAACCACGAGAAGGGAATCTATCAATGCGTCTGCTGTGGCAACGACTTGTTTAGCTCTGCGACAAAGTTTGAATCGGGCACCGGCTGGCCGAGCTTCTGGCAGCCCATCGCTCAAGAAAACGTTCTAGCCGAAAGCGATCACAGCTACGGAATGGATCGAAATGAGGTGCTCTGCCGCAGATGCGAAGCTCATCTGGGCCACGTGTTCGATGACGGTCCCAAGCCCACGGGCCTTCGTTACTGCATGAACTCGGCCGCGCTGAAATTTGTAAAAGAGTGATTAGCTTGAGCGTGACCGAGCACTAGTTCAAAGCTTTTTGAGCAGCTCCTTCCAACGCGTCCACGCCTCGTCGCGGCCCTTCTTATTTGCCGCGTTGGTATCCCCCGGGTCTTCGCCCGCTCGCATGAACCCATGCCCCGCGCCTTCGTAGGTGACCGGCTCATAAGCCTTGCCCGCCTCCTTCATCAGATCCTGACTCTTGGGTATTGTCGCATCCACGTGCGCGTCGTTGCCTCCGTAGAACCCATAGACCGGAGCCTTGATCTTCGCGATCGCCTCTTTGCTATCAGGCCCCGTGCCGTAGAAGACGAACGCCGCGGCAAGCTTCGGACGATTAGTTGCAAATCGAAAAGACTGGCTCCCGCCCCAACAGAAGCCCGCCACCGCGACTTTGCCGTTCGAGGCCGGAAGCTTTGAGACGTAATCAGCCACAGCGTTCAGGTCGGCAGTGATCTGATCAGGAGGAAGGTTACCGATCGCTTGAGTCACCCCGCTACGGTCAGCGAACTCGCTTGAGCCTCCACCCTTGGGTCCCATGCCGGACAGCAAATCGGGCGCAATTGCGATGTATCCTGCCGCGGCCAACTGATCGGTCAGGCTCCGGACCCAATCGCTCATCCCGAATATTTCATGGATGACGACAACCGCCGTCGCCTTGTTCGAGACTTCGGGAAAGACGATAAAAGAATTCACAGTGCGGGTTCCATTCTTGACTTGTACCCATTCCTGATGTCGCGGCGACTTGTCCACACGCTGCTTGGCCCAATCCTGTTCAACAGCGGCGAAAGAAAGCGGTCCCATGTGTTCGTGATGATCGGACTTCAAAACTTGCGCGGGCACGCAAACAGAGAGTAGCGACAGCAAGCTGACGAGCAACAATAATCTTCGCATGTTCACCTCCGAGAAAAAGGAATTTGATTGTAGTTATAACAAAGCACGCTCAAATGCTGAGAGCGCGGCCAGGAATGATGAGAGCGGCGCGGAAAGGGGCCCGACAGTTCGATAACTGCCGGGCCCCGAGAGAACTACTTCACTACTTCACTCTCTTTGCTGTGAACTCCTGACCCGGCTGGTCACTTCCCTCTCTGGTGCGGGTGAACTTGATCTCGTCGCCCGAGATCTTACCCTTGTAATGCACCTTGATCGGGTCGCCCTGCGGGGGATTGAATGTCTGGGTGAACGAGATATCGTCTCCCTTAACGGTTCCGTCGGCGATGGGAGTCTCTCCTTGCATACCCGTAACAGAGCCTGTCAACTTTCCGCCGTCAGCTTTGAGAGTAAAAGTCTGCTCGCGGGTTTGGCCGCCCCGTCCTGGAACTTGAGCGACCCACTTGCCATTGACGTCCGCGGCCCATGCCAGCGCAACAGCAGCGAGCACAAATGCGGCTGCAAACAATACCATTCTGTACTTCATTCGAAAGTCCTCCATGCTGAATATCGTTGTTCGGAAGCGCTCGTAAAGTATTCCCTTCGCAAGTCGCGTGATCCACTGGCGGGAAGTTTATTGAATGGCGCCGAATCAGGGCTGGAGATTCAGTAGTCTCCATCACCGTAAACAACCCGAGCGGCCGAAACTATCCACGCCTTCAGAAATAAAGAAATGAAGTTCGGCAATCGTCGGGCACTGCGCTTCTACTTGAGCTTCCAAGTACATACTACTCAATCGTGTGCCCTTGCTTCAAGCAGGTCTGCCGCGACAGTCTCGGCGCCAACCCTAAGTCGAAGATTAATCAA
>JADGNW010000322.1 GCA_017883315.1 Blastocatellia bacterium
GCTCGGCTTTCCTGGCATGCTACCTTCCAGCGCGGCAAGCAGCCAGGATCGATCCAATGGCCGCCCTCAGGCATTCTTAGGATGGTCGAGCAGGGCTCATAGACTTAGAAGTTGGCAGAAGTCGCTCCTCTGCCTTTCGGATGAACTCGAATGCCTGCCAAAGTGAGCACCATCCGAAGAATTACGTCGAGATAAAAATCAAGGAGCAAACGGTTAAGAAGATTGAGTTCACGATGCGGCTCTTCTTCAAGCTGAACAGCTTTGTGCTGAAGATCCAGAAGGGCGACATCAAAGAGATTCAAACCGGAACGTGCGAGGTCGGAGGCACTTTGGAATACGAGGGAGTCAGAATCGCTGAGAAGAAATTCGAACCGATCAGTCTCCCCGGTTCGGTCACAGTAACGTAGGTTGCCGGCTCGTCGGCCCATCACGTAGAGGTCACGCTGCTGATCACAATCCCGCTGCTTCAGCAGACACGACCGACACCGCAGACCAATCCTTCTCCTCCCAACCGCGAGCGAGCGCAGTTATGAAATGATCTCGTACCAGACTCGCGACCGGCAGCGGAACGTTCAGCGATTCGGCAGCCGCCATCACCAAGCGTACGTCCTTCAATCCGAGCGGCAGCTTGAAGCCCGCCGGCTCGAATTCCTGTCGCGCAATCATCCCACCGTAGTTCTTATAGACCGGCGCTGGAAAGATCGTGCCCGTCAGCACTTCGAGAAGCAGAGCGGGATCGAGACCGCCTTTACGCCCGAGCGCAAACGCTTCGCCCAGAGTTTCAATCGCTGACGCGATCATGAAGTTGCCAATCAGCTTTAACAGATTTGCGCTCGATGGTTTCTCTCCAACGATGAATGTCCGCTGGCCCATCGCATCGAATAGCGGCCGACACCGCTCGAGAGCATCAGCCGGACCAGCCGCGATGATGGCTAACTGAGCAGCTTCAGCGGCAGCCGGTCTTCCAAAGACTGGCGCCGCTACATAAGCGGTTCTCTTCGATGCGTGCGCCGCGGCGAGTCTATCCGATAGCGCGACACCGATCGTGCTCATCGAGATGTGAATCGACTTTGAATCAAGCACAGAGAGAACACCCTCGGATCCGCCCGCGCCGAACACTATCTGCTCGACGGCGTGGTCGTCCGCGAGCATCGTGATGACGACTTCACCGTGGGATGCTTCTGCCGGAGTATCGGCGGCCAAGGCGCCCTCCTGCTGAAGCTCCTCAGCGCGACTGCGAGTGCGGTTGTAGACGGTGACTTCGTGCCCAGCCTTGATCAGGTTCCGCGCCATACCTGTGCCCATGTTTCCCAGACCTATGAATCCGACTTTCATCTCTTACCTCCCTCACAAGTTCTCAAGTACTCACTCAGCGTCAGACTTATCACACTTAGAGGATACACAAGCGCGAAGGCTCAACGAAACCTGCTCAGCTTTTGCTGGCCAGCTTGCCCTGTTCAGCTTGCAAGGATCGTAGGCGGTCGCTATAACCGAAGCGGCAGGAAGAGACTGAAGTCTATTCTACTTTTGCCTCGCACCGATTGGTTTGTTATGATTCCCGTCGCCTTGAGCGTGATGTCGAACCTCCAAACTAAAGGCTGATTGACGCGAGACCGGAGCTTCAGACCCGATGCACAGCCCCTTACAAGCACCCGAAGCCGAATATTCCCTGATGTCGCCGGAAGAAATATTTTCTCTGGTGCACCACGACCTTGCGCTTGTAGAGGAGGAATTCGACCGCAACCTCTCCGATGCGTCGGCGCTGGTGTCGGATGTAGCTCGTTATCTGCATGACGGCGGCGGCAAACGAGTTCGCCCGGCGCTCGTACTGCTGGCCTCGAGAGTGGTTAGCGGTGAAGCTTCGCTGCCGGCTGTTCGGCTTGCGGCGGTGATGGAGATGCTGCACACCGCGACGCTCGTTCACGACGACATAATAGATGAAGCGCGAGTGCGGCGGGGACGAGCGTCGGCCAACGTTCAGTGGGGGAACGACCGGACGGTGCTGGTCGGCGACTGGCTTTACATGACCGCTTTCGACATGAGCCTTCGCGAACGGAGCTTCGAGATACTCGACATCCTGACCAGCATGACCCGGTTGATGGTCGAAGGCGAAATCCTCCAGCTCTCGCTGATCGGCAACAGCAACATTACCGAAGACGAGCACCTCGATATCGTTCGCCGTAAGACGGCTTACATGTTCAGCGCGTGTGCGGAAGTCGGTGGAATTGTAGCGGGCGCCACACGTGAAGAGAGGCGTTCGCTTGCTCGTTACGGCTTGTCGGTTGGCATCGCGTTTCAGTTGATCGACGATGTGCTGGACTTCGTATCTACCGAGGTGAAGCTGGGGAAGCCGGTCGCCAACGATATTCGCGAAGGCAAGCTGACCCTTCCGCTGATCTATCTTATGGAACAGAGCAACGACGACCACAGGCGAATGATTGAAACCGTCATGCGCGAGCGGGCTTTCGAGACAGTGCGGCGCGAGGAAGTGCTTCAGTTAATCCACGAAAAAGGAACGCTCAAACGCGCGCGCGCCGAGGCCGAGCGCTACGCCAGCGAAGCAATCGAGTCACTAGCTATTTTCCCACCCTCCCCATATCGTCAGGCCTTGCTGAGCGTGCCTCGCTTCATCGTCGAGCGCGAAATGTGATATAAAAGTTTGAACCGGGCGCTGAAAAGCGTCGGCGCAGAGGAGCGGAGGCGCAGAGGTGCAGGGGATCTTCCTCGCCTCTGCTCCTCCGCTCCTCTACACCTCAGCCATCGCCCCGGGGGGACTCTTTCTGTTATGTATTGTGATAGATGCAACATAGACTTTCCGGAAGGACTGCACTACTGCAAATGGTGCGGCGGGGCGCTGGTCGATCACCCTCGAATCACGAGCGAGTTACATACGTGCCCAAGCTGCGCGGTGGCCGTTCAGCCGGCGTGGACCTTCTGCAAGTCTTGCGGACAGCGGCTTCACGGAGCGGTTCGCGAACCTGCGGCGAATGCGTGCCCTGTGTGCGGAGCCAACCTGGAGCCGGGTGCGCGGAACTGTCCGCGTTGCAGTGAAGACCTGACCGCTAAACGCGCGAATCAGATTCCACAAGGTTCCGGCGACACGATGGTTATTGCGAAATGTCCATCGTGTGCTGAGTATGTTGATACTGGATCGTTGTACTGCAAAGCCTGCGGCTCAGCGGTGTACACCGAACAGACTCCATTCGGCGACTCTGCTCTGCTGTGCGGAGCGTGTAAGAGCTACAGCCCTTTCGGCTCGCGCGTATGCCGCGTTTGCGGCGCTCCGTTGGCTTACGCTGCACAAACCGTCGTGGATCAACCGGCCTTTGTTCCCCAGGAATCAGCCGCTCTTAAGGGAGAAGCACCCGCGGAAGAACCAGGAGCCGGGCGTCAGCACCCGCCCGAGCACCCATCGGATCAAAACACGATTGTATTCGGCGAAGCCGAACGCGACGAACAGGTGGTGACTTCGCGTACGAAGCTGTCAGCTCAAACCAACGTGCTGCCGGGCACGGCGGGTTCGAGATCCGAGCAGCAAGCTAAGACCTCTGTAGTGCAAATGGGCCGGATCACCGGTCCTGTCGAGGAAGATGAGACCCCGCACGAGGAGTCTCCCTCCGGCGAACTCAAGAAGACAGCGGCAAGTGATGATGAGCAGCCTGCAGCGCTCATGCCGACGCTGGAATTCCCTGCGGTGCAAGCTGCCTTACCCGAAAGTACCACCGCGGGATTTGGCTCCGAACCCGTGAATAAGCCTGCGGCTGCAGAGGGAGGCACTGAGGTCTTTGCTTCTCCTCTGGCGAAATCACCGGCCGCCCAAGCTGAGCAACCTTCGCAGGATGAGATTCGCACCAGGGAATTCGTTCGGCCACCACTGCCTGATGAGGGAACTCCAACTCGAATTCAGCAAGCGTGGCCGGGCGCAGCCCAGAACATAGGAGAAAGCCCACCGGTGAGCGCGCAGCCAGCCGAGGCGGGTATCAGCCGCGACATATCGAGCGCCGGCGTGACCGCTCTGCCTGTCGAGCAGGCTTCGTCTCAGCCTTTGCCAAAGAAGCGGACCGGCGTCCTTATCGCGTCTGCGGCGGTTGGCCTCATCGTAGTACTGGCTGCGGTTGTTGTGGGATATTGGTTACTGTTTGGCCATGGACGCGGCTCGCGCCAGCCGGCGCCACCAGTCGTCGTCGAACAGCCCCAGACTACGACCGAGCCGCCGGTCGCTCCGCCAAAGGCGGCAGCTCCGGTCGCGCCCGAAGGTATGCTCGCGGTCGCTGCCGGCACTTACACGATCGGCAGAGATGGTGCTGATCCCCTGGAACAACCGCAGCATAAGATCGACCTCCCCGCATTCTTCATCGACCGCACCGAAGTAACAAATGCTGCTTATAAGAAATTCGTCGATGCGACCGGCCACAAGCCACCCAGCAACTGGAACGGCGCGAACTTTCCGGATCGACACGACAGCTTTCCTGTAACGGGTATTACCTGGCAAGACGCCGCCGATTACGCCGCCTGGACGGGCAAGCGCTTGCCCAGTGAGGGTGAATGGGAAGCGGCGGCGCGTGGCGCGGACGGCCGAATCTATCCCTGGGGAAATGATTGGCGCTCCGGTCTGGCAAACATCGGACTGACGCCCGATAAACCCACCGCAGAGCAATACCCCTTAGCCTTAAGAGAGGTCGGTGGCTATCCGAAGTCTGCGAGCCCCGTCGGCGCGATGGATATGATCGGTAATGCGTGGGAGTGGGTGGCGGACGAGATCACTCTTTACGGCGGTAACGCCGAGCCGAAGGCTAAAAAGAGGCTGGAAGACTTAACGCCTGGTGTAGCGTATCGCGTGATTCGCGGGGGCGCCTACGATGGTAATCAGGATCATGATGCGACCTATCGCGGCTTTCTCGATGCGAGCCAGCCATACCCTAAGGTTGGATTCCGCTGCGTGAAGGATGCCAAGTGAAACAGTCCGTAGTCCGTGGTCAGTAGTCCGTAGTCAGCGGTCGACGACGACTACGGACCACGGACTACGGACCACGGACTCTTTATGCGATTAAGCTTGAAGCTTGCCGCCCTGGGTGCCGCCGTCGCATTTATTCCAATCCTCATTCTTTTGCTGATCGTTTTGTCCGAGGTTTCGACATACGCGCGCGAGCAGGCGCTCGATCAACTGCGCAGCGATGCGCGCGCCGCCGCTGCGCTCTGCGAGAAGCGGCAGATCGAGATGCGCGCCGCAGCTCAAGCGCTCGCAGACGAGATCGCAAATCGCGCACTAGTCAGCGGCGATAGCCTCGACCGCAACACTCCCGCCGCGTGGGCCCGCTTGCAAGATATGCTGCCTCGCACACAAACTGAGGCCTCGCTCGATTTCGTGATAGTTACTGACCCGCTTGGACGGGTCATCGCCCGTCACAACGACAGACCGGCGTCGGGGGAAACGCTGCTCGGGCCAGACGACAAGAACGCGCTGGCGGAGAAGGTAATCGCCGGTGGCAATCTTCCCGTCGCCTCGTGCGTGATCGAACGGGGTGAGCGTTACGCGCGACTAGGTCTCGACCGCATAGCGCAGGTCCATCTTTCAGATGGGTCGACGATTGATGAAGCCTTGATGATCGAAGCAGCAGCCCCGATTTTCAGCAGCGGACGATTCGTTGGTGTGGTTTTGATCGGGCAGATGCTGAACACTTACTACAAACTACGCGCTGGGACCGAGGCGCTCCAGACTCCACTGATCGCCGAAGCAAGACAGACACTCTATCGCAACGGCGAGGAGGATGCAGGCGCGGTCATCGCGTTAGGAAAGGTAATCGTAGCCTCGAGTGTTCCTCCTGCCCGAGAATCGACAAGCGAACCGGCGTTAGCCGGAATGCTGCACGATGATACCAGGACTGAAGAAGCTCTCAGGGTCGGTAGCCGGGGCTACAACGTCTGCTGGAAGCCCTTGAAGTCTTTGGATGGGACGCCGATCGGGGCAATTGGCATCGCGAGACCGGCTGCGGAAACCGGAGGCGCGACTGGATCTGTACGAGCGACTGTCGTTCTGATTGGCGCTCTCGCGTTATTGCTGGGTGGCGGCGCCGGGTTCTTGTTCGGTCGAGGACTTGGGGCCCGGCTCGACGAGATGACGCAAGCTGCCAATCGATGGAGCCTCGGCGAAATGAGTATCCCGGCGACGGGACGCGAGCCGTTTTTAGCGAAGTGGATTCCGCCTGAATTTCTGCGGGACGAGATCAATCTACTGGCTGAGCAGCTCGATCGAATGCGCGAGAGCTTCAGACAAGCGATCGAGCGCATTCGAAAACGATAGCTGAGTCTCAGTTGTCACATCCGAGCCCCCATCGCAAAGCGACCAGCGAATAACCAGAGCGCATTGTAATAATCACAGGTCGGGAAGGAGGGCTTGCCCCCGCTCTGGACGCTGCAATGTCGGTCTATCCTGAAAGAGCGGGGGCAAGCCCTCCTTCCCGACCTTTCATTCTCAGACGGCTTTGGAATCAGACCAGACTTCCTGTCCAAACTTCCCTGACATCACGCTGATTTGGCCGTATAATCCTGCCGCGCGGACTACCGTAGGGAGACTATGAGACTGGTCCTCCCGGATCGTTGCCTTCCCAGTCGCAGGCCGCGCGATCGACAACGCGACCGGCGCACATCAACGGAGGTTTCTATATGAGAGCTAAACTCATCACGCTTAGCATCACCGCAACAGCAATCATTGCGCTAGCGCTTCAGGCTTCACCCCAGGCTATCGCACAAGGAAACGCAAACAAACCGGCTCCAGCTAAGAAGGCGAAACCCGCGGCAACCAAGAACGCGAATACCGCCGCGCCGGCGCAAGCAGCGACGCCAGCGGGGAAGCCCGCCGCTAAGAAGCCTGTGCCGCGCAAGAAGAAGCCGGCGGCGATGGCGGGCGTGCCGGCGGGTGCCGGCAATTGCATCAAGCATCTTTCGGAGATGGCAGCGAAAGACCCATTGATCGCTTTCGAAGGGCATCCGGAGGAGATCGTCAACAACGGATTGCTTTGGAACGATCCAAAATCGAAATGCTCTGTCGGGAGCGACGAGAACATGCGTAAGAAGGTTTTCGATCTGGCTGGCAAGTGGCGAATGCACGATGCCTCGGCCGTGCGATCGATCTTACAAGAGCTCGAAGGAATGTCGCCGAAGTAAACCCGAGCCTCAGCTCCGCAACCTCGGATTACTTTCAGTTCTTTTCGGGTAGCGGCGCGCCACCGGGCTGCGTTGCTATCCGAATGCACTGCTCTTCATCGGGTGTGATTAAAAGTGTGACTTGGGCCGGGATGAATTCCTTCCTTCTCATTAACACCTCACTTCAGTGAGGTGTTGGAGTGGACATCGGTTTTGGCCTCAACTGTTTCAACAGTTTTGTGATCGGCCGGGTAAACCGTTGAAACGGTTCCGGATTGCCTGCCCCGCGCCACCCCTCTGAAGAGGGGTGTTAATGAGAGCCCAACTCGCCTAAGGCAGTACGCTGGCCAATGTCGAGAGCCCGCCTTCAGCCAAGTCCCACTCTTAATCACACCCCTCTCCTCCTTGCCACATGTCGCTTGCTTGACATTCTCAGACGCCCTCGGATAGTTTGAATCAAATAGTTTGAATCAAACCAACACCATCGAGATGCGAAACACAGGAACAACTATCGGGCGGATTTTTGCCGCTTCTTCTGTCGCGTTTGCTTGTTTGTTAGTAGCCGCCTGTGGCTTGCTGCCCTCTGAATCGAAGATCGATGAGGGAATAGTAATCGCGCCTACACTGAAGATACGTTCTTCAACTGCTCTGGCTGCGCTGGATCTCGCTGAAGTGAAACGCGGGGACAAGCTCGACATTCTCGATCAGGCTCAGGTCAAGACTCCAACCCGCACGGCCGAATGGTACAAAGTTCGAACCAAGACCAAGGACGCAATCGAAGGCTGGGTCGAGTCCCGCTATGTGATCAACAAATCGATCGTCGATAAAACGCAGGACCTTTACGAGAAGTCGAAAGCAATAGTCTCGCAGGGCACCGGTCGCCTGAAAGTCCAAACAAAGTTGCGCGCCGAACCCGGCGGAGACGTGATCACCTTTCTCAGCCGCGGCACTATGGTCGACATCGTCGGCAAGACTCGCACAACCATCAAACCTGAGAAGCAACAGGAAGCAGATGACAGCGAGGATACTGACGAACCCGAAACGCGAACTGTGATCTGGCTTCAGGTGCGTTTGCCCGAAACGGAAGTCCTGCGCGCGGGGTGGGTGGGCGCGCAACAGGTGCAGCTCGACACCCCCGACGAGATACTTTATCTCGAAGGCGAGGGACGGCGCTTCACGGGTTGGGTTGTGTTCGATCAGACGAAGACCAAGAAGGGCGAGGTGAAGGACAACTACATTGCCCTGATGAAGAACCTGAGCACCGAAGGCCCGATTGATTTCACCCGGCTGTGGATTCTGATTTACGCGCCGGATCAGGGCCGCTAC
>JADGNW010000048.1 GCA_017883315.1 Blastocatellia bacterium
CTAAAGCGGCGCAACCGGCAATTGAGTTTGGGCACGAAGGCGGCAACCTGAGACCGTACAAGATCGCTGTCTTTGAAGATGGCAGAATTGAAATTATCGAAGGCTTGCCGGCGCTGAAGGTTGATTCGATTTCGCCTGCCCAGGTTAAAGAGCTGGTCCACAAAGCGAGCAGCAAAGACTTCTGGAAGGGCTCGCACATCGAGGCACGCCCTGCGTTGCCGGATTTCGGTTTTGTGTTTGTGAAGGTGCGGACACCGACCGGCAAGATCATCTACCATCACGGCGCGCAGTCTGGGCGTCTAGGTGAGTTCTACTCACAGCTCTCGGACCTGGTGCTCGAGAAGCCCTGAAGTGTCTTTCCAGAAGACTATGTTCCTTATCGCGCAGTTCGATCTGCCTAACCTAGTCTGCTGTCGCTTCGGCCACCTCTTGCGCGCCCACCGAAAAATAAGTCGCCTGCGGATGATGAAAAACCAAAGCCGAAACGCTGGCTTCGGGTTCCATCATAAAACCCTCGGTCAACTCTATCCCGATCTCTTCAGGGCGCAGCAAGCGGAACAACTCGGATTGCGATTCCAGGTCAGGACACGCAGGATAGCCGAACGAATAACGCTTGCCTCGATAGCGCGCCTGGAACAAGGACTGACGCGAAAGCTCCGGTGGATCGGGGAATCCCCAAACCCATCGCAGTAATGAGTGCATCCACTCGGCGGCGGCTTCAGCGGTCTCGAGCGCCAGCGCCTGTAGCGCGTATGATCGCAAGTATTCACCTTTGCGTTTGGCCTCTTCGGCACGTTCGCGTATGCCGGAACCCGCAGTCGTCACGAACATCGCAATATGATCTCGGCGGCGCTCGCCCGCGAAGCTCGCCGGCAAGACCAGATCGCTGAGCGCGAGGCCGTCTTCTTTGCGCTGCCGCGGAAAGCGAAACGTCGTGGTCGGTCCCGGCGTGCAAGCGCTCGTATACAAATGGATCGAGTTGCCATCAGGTTCGGCTTCGAAGAACTGCCACACCGCTCTCACTCGCATCGCTCCCGCGCGACATTCCTCTTTCACCCGCTCGATGTGCGCTTCAAGCTCGCGGGCTTTGACATCACCCGCCGCCAGCGCGTCAACGAATCGGCCGCGGAAGCCAAGGTGCTTGCCGTAAAGCATCTGAGGATTGATGTAGCTCCATACACCATCGAGATCGCTGATCTCCTGGTGATTCGAATTCGCGGTGCCGACCTCTTCAATATGGCGAGCGAGATCAGGCACCGGCGGAATCGGCACGTCGAGTGAGATCTTCGAGCTGCGTTGTTCGGTTTCGTCAACCAACACTTGAACTGCGGGAGCCTTCGCATTCAAGTCTCGCTCGAGCAGATCGCCCTCGAGTTTCGCGCGCGACTTCGGATCCATCAACTTGTTCAAGATGTCGAGCCCGTTCATCGCGTCGTTCGCATACACTACCGTCCCGCAGTACGCCGGAGCGATCTTTCCGCGCGTGAAGCGATCGGACAGCGCCGCGCCGCCAACGAGCAGCGGCTGATCGATGCCCGCGTCCTTCAAGTCCTCTGCCGTGAGCACCATCTGCTGAGCCGACTTCACCAACAAGCCCGATAATCCGATCGCGTCGGGTTTGTGTTCGCGCACGGCTTGAATCAAGACTTCGGGCGGGACCTTGATGCCGAGGTTCACAACCTGATAGCCGTTGTTAGACAGAATGATATCGACGAGGTTCTTGCCGATGTCATGAACATCACCCTTCACCGTCGCAAGAATAATTCGGCCGCGAGAGCTGTCGTCGCTCTTCTCCATGAACTGTTCGAGATAAGAGACCGCGGCCTTCATCGCTTCAGCGCTTTGAAGCACTTCGGCCACGATCAATTCGTTGTTGTTGAAAAGGCGGCCGACCTCAGACATCCCCGCCATCAAGGGCCCGTTGATGATGTCCATCGGCGCGGCTTCTGTGAGCTTCACTTCAAGATCGGCGATCAAGCCTTCCTTTGTGCCTTCTATTATGTAGTCGCTCAGCCGCTCGTCGAGTGGAAGATCGCTCGCGATCTTCTTCTGTCGCGAAGTCGCGCCTCGGAAATGCGCCGCGAACGCCGCAATTGGATCGTCGCCGCGATTCCACAGCAGGTCTTCGGCGAGATGGCGTTCCTGTTCGGGAATCGACGCGTAACGTTCGAGCTTTTCTGAATTGACTATCGCCAGGTCGAGCCCGGCCTTCGTACAGTGATACAGAAAGACCGAATTCAGCACTTCCCTTCCCGCGTCCGGAAGACCAAACGAAACGTTGCTGATTCCGAGAATCGTCTTGACGTAAGGAATCTCTTGTTTGATCAACCGCACGCCTTCGATGGTCTCGACTGCGCTGCCGACGTAGTTCGCGTCGCCGGTCGCGCAGGGAAACACAAGGGGGTCGATGATGATGTCTTCAGTGCGGATGCCGTACTCTTCGTTGAGCAGTTTCACCGAGCGTTGCGCGACCTCGAGCTTGCGTTCGCGGGTGATGGCCTGGGCCTGCTCTTTGTCTTCGTCGATGCAACCGACGATCAAAGCCGCGCCGTACTTGCGCGCAAGCGGCGTTACGCGCTCGAATTTGTCGAGTCCGTCTTCGAGGTTGATCGAGTTGATGATCGACTTGCCTTGACAATAAGTAAGCGCCCGCTCAATCGCTACATGATCGGTAGTGTCGATCATGGTCGGCGCCTTGACCACGCGGATCATCTTCTCGTAGAAGCGATCGACGTCGTACAACTCTTCGCGATCGGCGTTCTGAAGATTCACGTCGCAAATCTGCGCGCCGCCTTTCACCTGTTGCCGCGCGATCTCGGCAGCTTCTTCGTATTTCTCTTCGGTGATCAGGCGCTTGAACTTGCGCGAGCCGACTTCGTTAGTGCGTTCCCCGACAATCAACGGGCGCTGGTCGTCGCTGGCTTCGACAAAGTCGATTCCAGAAAACAACGTTCGATGATGCTTCACCGGAACGCGCGGGCGTTTGCCCTCGACCATCTGGGCAAGAGCTCGGATGTGCGAGGGAGTTGTCCCGCAACAGCCGCCGACCAGATTGATCCAGCCGTGATCGACGAAGCGCTCGACCGTCGTCGCCATGCTCTCGGGAGTTTCGAGATAGATGCCGTCTTCGTTGGGCAATCCCGCGTTCGGTATGCAAGACACGCGAGCCTCGGCCAACTCGGCAAGGCTGCGAATGCGATCGGTCATGAACTCGGGTCCGGTCGCGCAGTTCAACCCGACCGACAACAGCTCGGCGTGCATCACTGAAGTCGAGAACGCCTCGACTGTCTGCCCTGCGAGCATCGTGCCCATCGCTTCGATCGTGCCCGAGACCATCACCGGAACTTTGCATCCGATCTCATCAAACAATCGCCAGATGCCGATGAGCGCGGCTTTGACATTGCGAGTGTCCTGCTGAGTTTCGACTATAAGAATGTCCGCACCGCCCGCTACTAGTCCGGCAGCTTGATCGTGGAAGCCTTCGATCAGTTGAGCGAACGTCACTCCGCCGGTGAC
>JADGNW010000323.1 GCA_017883315.1 Blastocatellia bacterium
CCGGGCCGTAAGTCTCGAGCCACCAGTAGCCGCGCGAATCCAATCGGTAAATCTCGACCTTCATCTCGTGCTGCGCCATCATGACGTACTCGCGCAAGCTTGGCAGTTTCCGATAAGCGAGCAGCTTCTCACGATGATCAGTAACCGTTGTAGACGGCGAAGTCACTTCAATAATCAGGCTGGGCCGCGTCTTTACATATTCGCCGTTGTCTTCCGGATCGCAGATTACGAGGACATCGGGGTAGTAGAACACACCGGTCGCCTCGATCCGCACTTTCATATCCGATATGTAAACGCGGCAAGGTCCGCCCCGCAGACTGGCGCGCAACAATGTGGCAAAGTTCAAGGCTATCGTGTTATGTGCGTCGCTGGCTCCCGCCATCGCGTAGATCTGTCCTGCAACGTACTCGTGACGCACCGGAGCGGTCTTCTCCGCCTCGAGATATTCATCAACGGACATCGAATACACTGGAACTCGTGAAGCCATGAAAGCCTCCTTGGCGTTGGCGCACCAATTATACCGCGCTAACGCTGCCGCTCAAGGATCATTGTGCGCTCGTTTGGAAATCAGGAGCTCGAAAGCCCACCTTGCAATTCAGATACTAGCCGAATCAACTCCTCGAAATCGGGACCCACACGCAATGGTTCCTTCACGGCGCGCCTAGCTGTGTCGATGTCCTTCAGTCCGTTGCCGGTGATCATCAACAGCACGCGCTCGTCGGATTTGATCCCGCCGCTCTCGCAGGCCTTCACGAAACCAGAGTACGCCGCAGCCGCAGCCGGCTCGGCGAACACGCCCGTTTCGCGCGCGAGTGTGGGAATCGCCGCGATGATCTCCTCATCGCTTACTTTCACGCCGGCACCGCCTGACTCTCTTATTGCGCGGACCGCCATCGTACCGTCGCGAGGTTTGCCCACGTTGATGCTATCGGCAATCGTGTGAGCCGGCGATTCTCGGACGGCGCAGCCGCCACTCACCGCGTCGACAATCGCACAGGCCGCTTCCGATTGCACACCTATCAACTGCGGCAAACGATCGGTGAAACCTAACTGGTAAAGATCGTTGAAACCCTTCCAGAGTCCGCTGATGATGTTGCCGTCACCAACCGCCACGAAGACTTTGTCGGGCACTTCCCAATTCAACTGCTCGGCGATTTCGAGCGCCGCAGTCTTCTTGCCTTCTCGCGTGAACGGATTGTAACCGGTGCAGCGCTGGTACCAGCCGAATCGCCGCGATGCTTCTATGCACAGGTCGTATGCCTCATCGTAGCTGCCTTCGACTATCACAGCCGTCGCGCCATAGATTTGAAGCTGCGCGATCTTGGCAGGCGGCGCCGAAGCGGGAACGAAAATTACCGATTGCATCCCGATGCTCGCGCACATTCCGGCTAGCGCGCACCCGGCGTTACCCGACGAAGCAGTCGTAATGATCGTAGCGCCCGCCTCTTGAGCTTTCACGACGGCGAGTGCGCTCGGGCGATCTTTGAATGAAGCGGTTGGGTTGCGCCCGTCGTCTTTTATCAGGAGCTGCTTGATTGCGTAGCGGTCGGCGATTTTCTTGCAGTCATAGATCGGAGTCCAGCCCACTGTAAGCGGCGGGACCGTTGATGAGTCTTTGATTGGCAGCAGAGGACGATAGCGCCAGATCGTGAAGTTTTGATCAGTCGCGAGGCGCTCTTTGGTAAGTTGCGCCTTGACGGCGTCGTAGTCGTAGAGTACGTCGAGATTCCCTCCGCACGCAGGACAAACATACTTGCAGTCAGCGATTCGATATTCGGCGGCGCACTCGACGCACCGGAATCCTATGAAATGGTCTTCAGATGACAAGCTCTTAGTCCTTGCTCGGCGCTGTTGCTCGTGAGACCGCTCGTGAGACCTGATGACGCCCGTTCTGTCGAAGAAACGCTCTCGCGCGCTGAAGCTCCGGTCTGCTGTTGTCGGCAAGCTTGCAGATATCAACAAGCCGCTGATAGAAGAGCCGTGCTTTGATTCGATTGCCCTGGAGCTGGGCCGCTTGCGCCGCGCCGAAGAGCCCGTTAAACCGGTTCGGTGAGCTCGCCAGCGATCGCTCATATTCGTTCAGCGCTTCGGAGGGCCGATTCAATTCAAGGAGGAGATCTCCGAGCAACTCCCGCGCGGGTAAGACCGCACCCGGGGTGACCGGATGCTTTTCGGTCGAGTCTTCGAGCTCGGCTGCGGAACGCATTAGTTGTACCGCGTCCTGGTTCTTTCCGTCGGCCTTCGCAAGCCACGCAGCCGCAGCTCTGCGTTGAATCTCGACCTGGGTCGCCCAGTCGTAGTTGTCCTTAACGCCAACCAGGTGCTCTTGAATATCTCGGAGTTTCTCGATTTCAACTCTTGCGCGATCGTTGTAACCACTTCTCGCGGCGCCCATCGCGCGAGCGAAGTGAGTGATCGCTTCGGCCCACGGAAAACGCGGCCACGGGAAATCCGCAGGTTCAAGCTTCAGGTCGGCGGCTTCTGACCAATTGCGCCGCTCGAGCGCCCACCGCGCGGGAATCGCGGCAAAGGAGTAAGCGCATTTGAAGGTCTCGGGGTCGGTTTTTCGAATCGCCTTTAGTTCGTCGAGCACAGCCCGGGCCTCGCGATCGCGCGCCTCCTGCAAGTAGGCGTATGCGAGATAGTCCATCGCGTGTAGCTGTTCGTCCCAAACGCCCGACAGGTGATTTCTCTGTGCGTATTCCTTAGCCGCGTTCTCCGACCTGATGTTCATCGCGATGTCTTCGTCCCAAAGCCCGAGCCTCGTGAAGATGTGGGAAGGCATGTGAAGCGCGTGGGCCGAAGAAGGCGCGATAGTGGCGTAACTGCGCGCCGCAGCAAGCGCAAGCGGGGCAAGCGCCGGATAGTCGTAGCTGTGAATCAAATAGTGGGTGACACCTGGATGCTCAGGTTCGAGGCGCAGCACGCGATTCAGAATCGCCGCCGCCTTCTTCTGCTTCGCGTAGGTCTTATCCATTGGCGTTGCGGCCAACGCACTCGAGTTCAGCGCAAGAGCGTAGAACACACTCGCCTCTCGATCG
>JADGNW010000324.1 GCA_017883315.1 Blastocatellia bacterium
ACTCGGGATCCAGACGCTGTTGTTGTCGAACTACAGCACGGCGGTGCTCAGCAAAGGACCGCTTGTATACCGGCTTCTTGCTGAAGCGGCGGGGCGCGACAAACTCATCGCTGCGATCAAATCGCTTATTGCAGCCGGGCCAACGAAGATCATCACTATCGATGATCTGAAAGCCGCACTTGCGAAAGGTTCAGTTCCCGAAGTTGATAAGGTCTTTCAACTGTGGGTCGATTCGATCACGGAACCGGACATCATAATCGGAGCACCGCTGCCATCGGACAAAGCCGGAACGCAGCGCGTCAATCTGCGCAACCTCGGAACGGGCGATGTGACCGTTACAGTGTTAGCGGTGACGGCTTCGGGCAAGCAAGTGAGAACGTCAGTGACCGTCCCTTCAGAAAATCTCGCATCCGCCGAGATCGCGACTTCCGAAAAGATCAGTTCAGTGGAAGTCGATCCGGAAAAGTTGATCATCCAGACCAACTATGATAACGACGCAAGAGAGGGCGATTTCAAAGCTACGCGGCCGTCGGCCCAAACACTGCTGAACGAGAGCATCGCTGCTTTCAACCGGACACAATACTCGGAAGCCGAGGCGAAGCTGAAACAAGCAATCGGCTTTGATCCGCGAAACGCCGTGTTGCACGCGTGGCTGGCTCGAACGCTTATGGCGCAAAAGAAAATAGACGAGGCTGCCGCCGAAGCAACCGCAGCCATGAAGGTCGAACCCGCCGTTGGACCCGCGCTGGCGTGGGCTCGCATAACTCTGGGCCAGGTAGCTCTCTCGCGCAATCAAGCTGCCGAAGCAGCTCGGCAGTTTCGCGCGGCACGCGTTGAAACCGATGAGGCTACCGCGCAGTTCGCGGCGCAGGAATCGCTCACTCAAGCGGAGCGCGCCGCAGGCACCGCTCCTCAAGTCGACGAGTCGGTGCGCGCCTACATCAGTCAACTCGACGCCGCCATCAAACAGTCTGGCTCCGACAAGCTCTTCGCGCTCGTGATCAAAAACAACCTGAAGCGGTTCGTCCAGGGGCTCACGGTTTCCAGACCCGCATCCTGGATGACAGAGATATTGCACGCCGAGCAGGTCGATGCGAATCGCGTGGTGCTCGATGTAGCGCTCAAGGTCAAATCCGAAGGTAAGGACCAATCCGGCACTGCGGTGTATGTGTTGACCCGGACCGGCAGCGGCTGGGTGCTCGAGGATGTGCCGCATCAGCTTTTCAATGTGAAATAGGAACCCGTGCCGGGTTCGTGGTTCAGGGTTCAGGGTTCGTAGTTCAGGGTTCCGGGTTCAGGGGTTAGGGTAGCCTCCATGAACCCAAACGCCGAACCCTGAACCACGAACCCGGAACCCTGAACTACGAACCACGAACCCTGAACCGAACGTGAAACGCAAAGCGAGCGCAATACTCCTCATCGTCTCTTTGTTCCTCCTGGTGGTCGCGCTCAACTTCGTCTTCTTCGTCGATAAGCGCGCTACTGGTGAGGAAAACGAACAGACGGCGGATCGCTCGTCTTACCGCTCGACTCTCTACGGCACCCTTGCGTTGTACACCCTGCTTGAAGAGAGCCACTATAACGTCACACGTTTTGAAAAGCCTTTCACCGAGTTGAAAGACCGCGAGCCCGGAACGCTTCTGGTTATCGCCCCGCCTGACACCCACAACCCGGATCAGGAGGAATTCGAAGCGGTAAACAAATGGGTGGAAGCCGGAGGGCTACTCATCGTCATCGATCGCGACATCAATGTGAGCATCGGTGACACCGCCGTGCACACTGAACACGCCGAATTGAAGTCAACCGTTCACACACTGCAGCCCACGCCTTTGACTCGCGGCGTCGAGCGCGTCGCGCTGTCGGAATACGCGACTCGAGTCAAGGTGGACAGCCGCGCCGCGACCTATCACATCGGAGACGATCAAGCCGCGGTAGTAGCGGACGCGCAAGTCGGCAAAGGCCGAGTAGTATTGCTCACCGATCCTTACCTGGTCGCAAACAATGGAATCTCGCAAGCCGATAATGTCGTCCTGGCACTAAACCTGTTGGCCGGGCGGCCGGCAGGGACAATTGCTTTTGATGAATACCATCACGGCTACGGCGCGTCGACCACCGGCGGAGGATTGATGGCGTACTTTCGAGGCACGCCGGTTCCGTGGATGATGGCCCAGGTAGGATTGATCGCGGTGCTTGTAGTCTACAGTCGTGGCCGCAGATTCGGGCGCCCGCTGCCGCTCAAGCGCGAGCGGCGCACGACCAACCTCGAGTTCGTTTCCTCGATGGCAAACATTACCAGGCTCGCGCACGCGACGGATCTCGCGATGGAGAATATCTACGCTGAGTTCCGCAAACGGCTATGTCGCTTCAGCGGCGTTCCGGCGAAGGTTGAAAACGAAAAGCTTGCCGCCGCCGTGGCGCGTCGCTCAAAGCTTGATGAGCGCGAGCTGGCAACTTTGCTCGCGCGTTGCGAAGGAGTCTCGCGAGGCGAACAGGTCAGCGAGTCGGAGTTGTTGAAGCTGGTCGCGCGCATTCGCGAGATCGAACCGCGCCTCGGCTCGTGAAAGCTGTGTCGGCTGCGAATTGAAATGACTATAAACGAGCGGATCCAATCCGCTAGCGTAGAGGAGCTCATAGAGTGGTGGAATTTGAAGGAGCCGCCTGAATGGGCGACGTCAACTCATCTCTTCCTCGACAAAGTAGCAGGAGCCTTGAGCCGTGTCGGACCGAAGGGGATAGCGTTTCTCAAGACGCAAGCCGAATTAGAGGACGACACAAAGAGGAAATACCTCGCGGTAATGAACTTGGCGGACAGCCGGTTCGCTGATAGGGACGTTGTCAGATATCTCGTTAGTGCATTTCGCAAAGAACACCCTGGATGGAAGGAAGTCGCGCTCGAAGGATTCGTCTCGATCAACGACTTTCCCTTAGCTCGCAGTGACGTCGAGCAATTGCTCGATGTTTGCCCGGAAGCGATGGTTTATTTGACACACGCTTATCCGTCAGAAGCTGTGCGATTGCTGAGGGAAGGGTTACGGAGTGACGATCATTCGATTCGAGGGAAGGCGTGTACCGAAGCCGGTTTTAGAAATATCGCCGAGCTGCGAGATGAAGTGGCCGCCTTGTTGCACGACAAGGACGACTACGTAGCCAGGTCGGCGCAAATTGGATGCGAAATGTTTGAGCTGTTCGCCCGTAGTTGAACACACGCCAGAAAAGTAGTATGAGTGATAATCAAGCCCCGGTTAACTGACAGCCGGCCGCGGTATGAACAAAACAATCTCGCATTATGAACTGCAGGAGGAAATCGGCCAGGGAGGTATGGGCCGAGTCTGCAAAGCTTATGACACGATGCTCGATCGCACAGTGGTGCTCAAGCTGCTGGCGCCCGACCTGATGTCCGAAGATGAGTCGCGAAAGCGCTTCCTGCGAGAAGCCCGGCTTGCTTCCGCCCTCGATCACCCAAACATTTGCACGATCTACGAAATCGCCGAAGTGGACAATCAGTACTTCATCGCGATGCAGTACATTCCCGGCAAGACGCTTAAGAAAGTCATCGGCACCAAACCTCTCAGCCTCGACAGCGTTTTCTCGATTGCGCTTCAGGTCGGCGACGCGCTGGCGGCGGCGCACGCGAAAGGCATCGTGCATCGCGACATCAAATCGAGCAACATCATCATCACTCCCAGCGGCAAGGCCAAGGTTCTCGATTTTGGGCTCGCCAAACTGCTGTCGGAGAAGGGACGCGTCGAAGCGGTTGAAGCTCAAGCCGAAGAATTGACAAGACTGGGAACCCCGCTTGGTACGCCTTCTTACATGTCTCCGGAACTGGCAAACGGCGAGCGCGCGGATCATCGCAGCGATATCTTTTCATTTGGGGTCGTGCTCTACGAAATGGCGGCGGGTAAGTTGCCGTTCCGGGGACAGACAAGTGTCGACGTGATGCACGCGGTGCTTCACGAAGCGCACAAGCCCGCGATCGAAGTGAACGACAAGCTTCCGCCGGATATGTCCGCGATCATCGATAATGCGATTGCGAAGAAGCCGGCTGATCGTTATCAGTCGATGCAGCCGATGCTCGAAGACCTCCAGCGATTGAGCGTTGCGCTTCGGTTCGGAGCGCAAGGTGTGCCCGATGGCTTGACCACTCCGTTCGTGTTACCGAAGCGACAATCATCTCGCGGCGTCTTCGGGCAATTGATCAGAGGTCTGTTGTCTCGCGCGCCGGCGTCCGAAGCGCAAACGCTCCAGCAACCAACTGCGCGCCGCGATGCATCCAGCCCAAATGCTAACTTGGATGCTATTTCGGATGCTTCTTCGGCGGGCGCCTCAAGAACGACGCTCGCCGTGCTTCCGTTCCGCAACCTGAGCGGCGATGCCGCCTCTGATTTCTACGCGCTGTCATTGGCCGACGGCTTGACCACCGAACTCGCGACGATCGGCTCCCTCTCAGTAACGCCTTCGAGCACCGTAGCCAAGTATCGCGACCAGGCGATCGATCCGTCGCGCGTGAGGGCGGCGCTCGGCGTAGATGTCGTGCTGATGGGCAACTTTCTGAAGGCTGGCGATCGCATTCGCGTGACTGCGCAGCTTATTAATACCAGCAGCGGCGCCATACTTTGGAGCGAGAAGATCGACGGCGATGCGACCGACGTGCTGGCGATTCAGGATCGGATTTCGCAGCGAGTAATAGCCGGTCTGTCAGGCGGGCAAGCGCCCCTTGATCCGACTCATTTGCTCAAGGACGAGAACGAAGAGGTTCGACTGGACGCCGTTCGCACGCTCCAGTTCTCACACGACCCGCGCGCGCTTGCGGCGTTCGTGGAAGGGCTGCGCGATCCGAGCTTGAGGGTCAAAGCTGAAGCAGTGGAAGGTGTCGTGAAGTTAGGCGAACAAGCTACGGGGCCGGTCATCCGGCTGCTTAACGACGCGATCGACGAAGCCGATAACCTTACGGCTCGGTATGCTGCGAAGGCTCTGGGCTTGATCGGCGACCGCAGCATTTCCTCGGTGCTGGTCGAGCTGCTCACGAGCGAAGACAAATTCGTCGCGTGCGAAGCGGCGCTTGCTCTTGGCCGCCTGCGCGAGGTGAAAGCTGTTCCCGATTTGATCGCGATGCTCGATCAGAGCAACGGCAACATTCGATTCGCGGCCGCCGAAGCGCTCGGGCAGATATGCGATCCGATCGCGCGTCAGGCTCTCGAGCGGAGGTTGAATGATGATGACGAAGGCGTGCGTGCCAAAGCGCGATGGGCGCTCAGCAAGCTGAAGAAAGTCGCCAGTCGCATGGCGATGGCGAAGTGAATCACTCTATGGCCGGTTCAGAGCAACTCTACATTGGTCTTGATGTCGGCCGCACTATTCGCGGAGCCCTGGTTAGAGCTGACGGCTCGATACTCAGGCAACATCGCGTGGTGTCCGAAGTCAGTAACGCGCGGATCTTCATCGACCAGTTGATCGATGTGATCAAGGCTTTGCGAGCGGACACGGAAGAAGTAACAGCGGCGGGAATCGGATGGGCGGGCCTGGTCAATCAACGCGAGCAGCGAATCGAAGTGAATCCCAACCTCGTCGACGTGTCCTCCTACGATCTGCACGCGGAGCTTGAACGAGCGACGGGCTTCACCGTTGTGATAGACAACGACGCGAACGCCGCGGCTTACGGTGAGTGGCGCTCTGGCGCGGCGCGTGGCTTCAATGATGTGTTCTACGTCACTTTGGGAACCGGCATTGGTTCCGGGTTGATCCTTGGAGGCCAGCTACAGCGGGGCAGTCGCGGGTTCGCCGGTGAGTTCGGTCATTTCAAAATTTCGGACGACGGACTGGAGTGCGGTTGCGGCGGCACCGGCTGTCTGGAAACAATGGCGTCGGGGCCAAACATCGTGCGCCGCGTTCGCGAGCAGCTATTCAGCGATCCTTCTTTTTCGCTTTCGAAACTGGCCCGCGACATGGAAGGCATTCTCACCGCCGAACGAGTCGAGCGCGCGGCAATCGAGAAGGACGACCTCGCCTTGTCCGTGTTGAAAGAGACCGGCCGAATACTCGGCAACGCAGTTGCAAGCGTCATCAACCTGCTGAACGTCGAAGTTGTGGTGCTCGGCGGCGGGGTAATGGCCGCGGGTGATTTGATTTTGGAACCGATCCGAGAAGCCGCTCAAAGGGCGACGCTCTCGCCGGCTTTGGAGTGCTGCCGCATTGTTCCCGCCGAGCTTGGTCAGGACGCGGGCATTATCGGAGCTGCGCTGTTGGCTCGCGACATGAGGATATAGGGCCTGTAGGGGCGGCCCTCCGTGGCCGCCCCAGACTGCTCACAAAGATACTTATCGGTCACGACTCTGGGGCGGCCACGGAGGGCCGCCCCTACATGGTTATGCAACTCACAATTCCGACTCCTTCAACTTTCAATTTCAAACGCACGGCCAAAAGTCACGGCTGGTACGACCTCCCACCGTTCGAGCTCGATAAAGAGAGCTGGACGCTTACGAGAGTCATTGATCTCGGAAGAGCAAATCCCATCACTGTGGAAATCAAGCAAGGCAAGCGAGCGGTCAAAGTAAAACTCGCTCGTGCGGCCGGCGCGCAAGCAGCTCAGAAGATAACTCGCGACGTGCGGCATATGCTCAGGCTCGATGATGACATGACGCACTTCTACAACGCAGTCGCCGGCGATACTGGTTTCTCCTGGATCGCCAGCTCAGGCGCCGGCCGGTTGCTGCGGGCTCCCACCGTGTTTGAAGACCTGGTGAAGATGATCTGCACTACAAACTGCTCGTGGGCGCTGACCGACAAGATGGTCAATTGCCTTGTGGACGCGCTCGGTCGAAAGTCGAGCGACGGACGGCGCAGCTTTCCGACTCCGGAAGCGATGGCGTCTATGTCGGAAAAGTTTTATCGGGAAGAAGTGCGAGCCGGTTATCGAGCGCCTTACTTGAAGGAACTCGCCGAACGCATTGTGAGTGGTGAGGTGGACGCCGAATCGTGGCTCACGAGCGACTTCCCGACCGAAGACCTTAAGCGCGAGATGAAACGTGTTAAAGGCGTCGGCGACTATGCTGCGGAAAACATGTTGAAGCT
>JADGNW010000325.1 GCA_017883315.1 Blastocatellia bacterium
CCCTCGCGCCGACCATCACAGTCATCGCAATCCTGATTGGCCTGGGTCACTCGCTCCTCGCGATGAGCGGAGAGGAAAGCCTCGCGCAGGTAAACCGCGAAATCGAGTACCCAAAACATCGCAATCTAATGCGGACTGGCTTCATCATCTTCATCTACAGCCTGGTATTTACCTCCATGGTGTCGTTTTTCGCGGTGATGATCATCCCCGATTCGGAGCGGCCAAAGTATTTCGACAACCTGATTAGCGGACTGTCCATGTCTCTTGTGGGGCCGGAGCCGCTGAAACTCTTCTTCCAGGGCTTTGTGGTGCTGGTCGGCACGCTGATTCTGTCTGGCGCCGTGAATACGTCGATAATCGGCTCCAATGGCGTCTTGAACCGTGTGGCCGAAGACGGTGTGTTGCCGGCGTGGTTCCGCCACCCTCATCGGAAATACGGCACAACGTATCGCATCATCATTCTGATCGTTGCGTTGCAGATCCTCACGATTCTGATCAGCAGGGGAGACGTGATCCTTCTTGGCGAAGCCTATGCTTTTGGCGTCGCATGGAGCTTCGCCATGAAGGCGCTGGCCGTAATCGTCCTACGGTTCAAGCAGCCTGACGTGGAGCGCTGGGAAGTTCCGCTCAATATTCGGGTTCGCGGGGTCGACATCCCCATCGGCCTCACGATGATCACGGTTCTTCTGTTTCTTCTGGCGGGCATCAATGTTCTGACGAAAACCAAAGCCACCATAGCCGGGACGATATTCACGGTTGCCTTCTTCATTGCGTTCACTTTGAGCGAGCGATATCACAAGGCGAACAAGGAGGGCCGAGAAGAAACAACAGCCGCCGGTGGAGGGCCGCACAAGGGCGAAGAAAGCGAAACGGAGGTGTTCCGTCTGGAAGTCCGGGAGAACCTGTCACCCAAATCTCTTGGAGTGCGGCCCGGCAACATACTCGTGGCCATCCACGATCCCAACAATCTGACGCATCTGGAAAAAGTTCTTGACGAGAACAACCCCGCTGAAGCCGATGTGGTGGTCTTGTCGATCAACCCCGATTCCCCGGAGCTTGAGTCGGCAAATCCGCCTACTGCCGAGGACGTCATCAATGCGTGCGAAACGCAAATCTTCAGCAAGGCCGTTTATGTTGCCGAGAAGGCGGGCAAGCCGGCGCATTTGATTGCCGTTCCGGGCACGGACGTGCATGAATTGATCTTACTTGCCGCCTCCCGGCTCCGCTCTTCGCGGGCAGTCATGAGCCTTTCTGAAAAGGTCGGCGTGGAAGAGCAGGCTCGCCAAATCGCCTTGGCCTGGGAAGATCTTCCTCGCCCGCGGCCGGAACTACGGATTGAAATCATGCCGGATGGGGACGAGGCGCCGTGGAAGCTCGATTTGGGGCGGCATCTCGTTCTGCCTTCATCCGCTGACCAGGATCTTGCGCACCGCCTCGTCAGGAAGTTGTCCCAACACGATACGCGGCTGATCCTGCGCGAGGGAGACGTTTACGCAATTGCCCTTCGCCACCTTGAAGAGGATCTGCGATCAGGCGATGCCGCAGTCATGGATAGCATCCAGCGGGAAGTGTCCCTTCGCGAAAACAATCCCGAAGACTCCTGAGAGCGCCGCTTGGACCTTTAAAGCTGAGTCACGGTTTGTAGGTTAAAGCGTAAGAACCGCCGCTCTCTCTCTCCTGGGTATAACTCTTCGCACGGCTTCAGGCGCCGGCGTCGCCCAATGGAACAACCTGCACCGTTGCGTCGCGCACCTCGCTGAGGAAGCGATTGATGACCGACCCTCGCAGTAGAATGTTCCATCGCGAGCGAGCTGGTTGCCCGAACACCACGTGTGTGACTCCTTCCCGTCGCGCGAAGTCGATCAGCGAGTCGGCAACGCGGCGGCCTTTCAGCTTGATTACCTTTGCGCCGAGCTCTTCGGCAAATCGAAAGTTCTCCATCAGCCTCGAGTGATCCTCGGGGTTGATTCGGCCAAGCTCCTCTCGCGGCGTTTCCACATAAACCGCGTACCAGTCCGAAGCGAGTCTTCCGGCGATGCGCGAGCCGGTTCGCAACAGTTTTTTCGCGGTGCCTCGCGAGGATACACAGACCATCACCTTCTCTGGAATCGCCGCCTGCTCGAGTCCCTCACGCTCGCGATAGTCGTGAGCCTTCGCCGCCTGATCCTCGGCTACCTGGCGCAGCGCTAGCTCGCGCAGCGCGGACAGATTGCCTTTGCGAAAGAAGTTCGCAAGCGCCTGTTCGATCTTTTCGACGGTGTAGATCTTCCCCTGGCGCAATCGCGTTCGAAGCGTGTCGACTGAAACGTCTACGTTGACCACTTCATCGGCGCGGCGCAGGAAATAATCTGGAATGGTTTCGCGAACACGAACGCCGGTTATTCGCGCAATGGCATCGTTGAGCGATTCGATGTGCTGAACGTTGAACGCAGTGATGACTGGGATTCCGGCGTCGAGAATTTCAAGGACGTCGTCGTAGCGCTTGCGGTTCTTCGAGCCGGGCACATTGGTGTGTGCGAGTTCATCGACGAGCGCGATACTCGGCTTACGCGCTATGACCGCATCGACGTCCATTTCTTCAAGCGTCACGCCGCGATACTCAGTGCGCCGCAGCGGCACGCGCTCGAGATCACCTATCAGCATTTCCGTGTCTGCGCGCCCGTGCGGCTCGATCAAGCCGATTACGATGTCGACTCCTTGCCGCTTCAACAGGTGAGCCTCTTCAAGCATTTGATAAGTCTTGCCTACACCTGGAGCCGCTCCCAGGTATACACGCAGCCGCGCGTGCTCTGCCAGCTCCTGTTTAGCAAGCAAAGATTCGGCGCTCGGTCTCTTGTCGATCAGACGATCCGTTGTTGTTTCGTTGGAAACCATCGCGTTCCGAGTTCCACAGATGACCACAAGGTCCGAGCACAGCGTTGACGGGAAATCCCACCAACGCAGTTGGTGGTTCGTTCATACTCGGCCTACACAATCGCGCACGCGCGCGCCCGAATCCCACCAACGCAGTTGGTGGATCGTTCATACCCAACCTTCCGAGGGCCTGTTCCAGTGCAGGCTGTGGAAAGGTATACTCCGACTCCGACCGCAGTTAGGCTGAGTATGAACGAACCACCAACGTTGTTGGTGGGATTCAAACGCCGCTGCACCCGCGTTTCGTAGGCCGAGTATGAACCGACCACCAACTGCGTTGGTGGGATTATCGGCATCCGATGTGAGAACTCGTGCATTCCCTTCCATCTTGAATGCCAACCTTCAGGCGGTGTGCCTTATGCTGGCGGGGCCGCCTGTGACTAGCGCGAAGGAGAAAGTCGAGCCTTCGCCCACGCGGCTTTCGACGCTGACTTGTCCGCCCTGCGCCTCGACCAGCCGCTTAACCAGCGCCAGCCCCAATCCCGTGCCGCCCGGTTTGTCGCCTACGCGATTAAAGCGGCTGAAGATCGTGGGCAGATACTCCTCGGGTATGCCGTCGCCGGTGTCCTTCACGCTGAACAACACGCGTCCGACGTGTTCGCCTGCTTCAATGGTCACCTGGCCGCCGCGGTCAGTGTGGCGAATAGCATTCGAGATCAGATTATCAAGAATGCTGATGATCGCCCGCCGGTCTCCGACTACCCATGACAGGTCTGGCCAGACTTTGTTTTCAAGTTTGATCTGTTTGCTTTCGGCGGCAGCGCGAAAGCGTTCGATAGCATCTCGCGTGAGATCGACGGGGCGCAATCGCTCGAGTGAGAGCCGCCTTTTGCCGGAGTCTATCTCAGCGAGCTCGAGCAGTTCGGCGATCAGATCATCCAGCTTGCCCGCGTTCTCGTGCGCGCTGTCGAGCATCTCTCTCTGCTTATCATTCAACTCCCCGACAGAGCCTCCGATCACCGCGTGAAGCGCGAGCCGAAGCGAATGAAGCGGCTCGCGGAGCTTGCTCGAGGCAACCGAGATGAATTCCGTCTTTAGCTTGTCAACTTCGGTGATGGCGGTGATGTCTTCAAGCAAGGTCACCGCGCCAAGCAGCCGGCCTTCGCCGTCACGCATTGGAGTGGCGCGCAGACGGAAGTCGCGCTCGGCGCCATCCAACTTAATGGGAACTGTCGCAGCTTCGCCCTCGGCGGCAACCGGCCGTTGCATCGAAACGGCGTCATGAACCGCGCGCAAGATTCGCTCGCCTCCTTCGAGCCCCTCGAGATTCGCGCCGCCGGCGTCATTGTTCAACGAACTGCCGAACAACTGCCTGGCCGCGCGATTGATCTTGATTACACGATCGCTCGAATTGGTCACTATCACGGGTTCGCAAATGGAGTCGATCACCGCGTCCGACTTCTTTTGCTCAATCAACAATCTGCCGTAGTCCGACTTTCTAAGATCGCGTAACCGCACAAGCATCCGGTTGAACTCGGTCGCGAGTGCTCCTATTTCATCTTTGGAAGAAACGCTTATGTGCTGATCGAAATCGCCTTCGCCGATGCGCTTCGCCTTCTCGGCAAGAAGCGAGATGGGATCGACAACGTACGCGGTGAACCTCCAGGCGAAAACGAGAGCCATCGCGATCGCGAGGACCGCTGTGATAGCGGTCGAGATCTCGGCCCGTCTGGAGACGGAAACGGCGCGGTCATTCGCCGAAACCATTGCTTGCTGATTCAGATGAAGCAGATCGTCTACCCTGTTCTTGAGAGCGGTGAATTCCGGTTCCAGACTCTCAAAATAGACTCTGGATTGTTCCGCGGAAGTTCTTGCGGGGCTTCCACTGAGGAAGGCGTCAAGCCCGCTCTTGTATGCCTGGTACTTCGAGTTGATGTCGGTGATCACTTCCTGCTCGCCCGGCTCGGTGATGTTGGTTGCGGCGATCTCGAATTCCTGGAGGAATCGCTTGCTGCTTGCGTCAAATTGCTCGCGCGCTTTGTCTCCATGACTGGCGATGAAAAACATGGCCGACGAATCTTCGCGCTCGAGAGCGTCCTTCATGTTCTCAGCAGCCAGAATGCTTTTGTAGTTGTTGACCAGGATCACGTCGATTGCTCTCCCCAGGTGCACAACATTCAGAATGCTCCAGGCGCTGACGGCGAAGATGATGATGATCATCAAGCCGTAGCTGAATGCGAGTTTTCTTCTCAGATGACTCATGGGTTCCTACCTATATGCTCCATCAGGCGAAGATCATCAAGTGCTCGATAATCGGGCCGAGCGCGAGCGCCGCATAGTAGCTCAGCCCGCCGACGATTATCGCCGTTCCCACCAGCAGCACTGCAAATGAAAAAGTGTCGGTCGGCAGCGTGCCGACGGTCGCGGGACGGCGACGTTGCACGGCGAAGAGCCCGGCCAGTGCCAGCGCCGGAATTGCCAGCGCGAATCGTCCGACCATCATCGCCACCGCCGTCGTGATGTTATAAAAAACACTATTCGCGTTTAGCCCCGCGAAATTCTGTCCGTTGTTGGCCAGACAGGAAGTGTAAGCGTACAGAATTTCCGTAAACCCATGCGGCCCGCCGTTGGTGGTCAGTCCCGCCAGCCCCCAACTGCTCACGACCGCTATGGCTGTGAGCGCCATCAAGACGACGGGCGCGGCCAGCGTGTAAAGCATGATGAGCTTTAGTTCCGGCGGCCCGATCAGCTTGCCCAGATATTCCGGAGAAC
>JADGNW010000326.1 GCA_017883315.1 Blastocatellia bacterium
ACTACCCCGTCGACGGCGCCGGGAATGGATTTCAGGTCGGGATAGCACTGGTCGTTCTCGAACGTGTTGGCATTGGGATTGATAGGAAACACCTCGTATCCCGCTGCTTTCAGCTTGCGGTAGATGAGATTGGCCGCATCCTGTTTCGTTCGCGAAACACCGGCCACGGCAATCCGCTTCTGATTCAAGAAGTCAGTGATCTTGGTTTCAAGCGTTGACATCACACCTCCCTATCACGAATTCTTGGTTAGGGGCGCTCGCCGGTCAAGCTAAATCGATCTGGAAATCCAGCGTCGAGAGCCTGGTTGAGCCGGTGATGTGCCGGGCGTATACTTTCGTCGCAAACTCCCGGGAAACTAAGTGTCGAGCGAGGGCGTATACAAAACTCCGCCTGAATCAAATGAGCAGCCTTTCTACAAGGAGAACATCGCGATGATTCGAAGATTGCTTACTCTTACTCTGTCTTTAGCTTTTCTGTTCTGTGTGCAGGCATCGGCTCAAACCGTCGATGACCTGATCAAGAAAAACATCGAAGCCCACGGAGGCGTTCAAAAACTCAAAGCCGTGAAGACGATGAAGGCTTCCGGCAAGATCACGCCGCAGGGACTCGAGATCCCGATCACGCTTCAGCAGAAGCGGCCGGGGATGGTGCGAATGGACGCCACCTTTCAAGGCAAATCTTTAGTTCAGGCTTATGACGGCGAGACCGGTTGGAAGATTGATCCGTTTCAGGGAAATCCCGATCCTGAGAAGGTCGCCGGCGATGACTTGAAGGACCTCGAAGAGCAAGCTGATCTCGACGGACCATTGGTCGATTACAAACAGAAGGGTCATACGGTCGAGTTGATCGGCAAGGAGGACATGGAAGGCACGCCCGTTTACAAGCTGAAGCTGACGCTTAAGAACGGCGACGTGCGCAATATCTACATCGATGCCGAAAACTATCTCGAGTTGAAAATCACCTCGAAGCGAAAGACGCCGGGCGGTGAAATAGACGTCGATCAGTACATGGGCAATTACAAATCCGTCAACGGACTAATGTTCCCATTCTCGATTGATACCAGGGTCAAAGGGCAATCTGTAAATCAGATCACCATAGATAAGATCGAGATGGACGTGCCGGTAGACGACGCGATTTTCAAGATGCCGGCCAAGCCCGCTGAAAAACCAAAGACCGAAGAGAAGAAGCCGCCCGCGCGCGATTAGCCGTCGTACTTGACGAGGATTAACCGCTGATTTGCGCTGCCTCTCGGAACGCTGATCTTCGCTGATCTGCATTATCAGCGGCGCGGCAGTCTGCGAGAATCAGCGGTTCATACATTCGCAGCGAAAGGAAAATACAATGCGCTCTCATTCATTGACCACGACTTCGTTGTTAGTTGTCATCGCGGCTTCGCTAGCGGTTAGCGTGTCTGCGCAGACCACGGTAAAGCTCGACTCAAATAGCTTCGGCGCGATTGAAGCCCGGCACATCGGGCCCGCGGTAACCAGCGGGCGCATTGCTGCTATCGATGGCGTCGCGAGTGACCCGCGCATCCTCTACGCCGGAAGCGCAGGTGGCGGCTTGTGGAAATCAATCAACGCGGGAACGACCTTCAAACCGGTCTTCGATAAGTACACTCAATCGATCGGCGCGGTCACGGTCGACCAAGCTCATCCGGACACGGTTTGGGTCGGCACTGGTGAGACTTGGACCCGCAACAGCGTTTCTGTCGGTACGGGCATATACAAAACTACAGACGGCGGCGATACGTGGAAAATGATGGGGCTCGAAGACTCCGAGCGAATCGCTCGCATCGTAGTCGATCCAAAGAATTCGGACGTCGTTTACGTAGCTGCGACCGGGCATCTGTGGAACAGCAACGAGCAGCGCGGCGTGTACAAAACCACCGACGGAGGCAAGACGTGGCAGCGAGTTTTGTTTGTCGATAAAGACACGGGCTGCTCGGACGTTGCGGTCGATCCTCAAGAAACGAACATCGTATACGCGGGGATGTGGCAGTTTCGGCGCTCGCCGTACTTCTTCACGTCGGGTGGGCCAGGCAGTGGTTTCTACAAAAGCACCGACGCCGGTAAGACGTGGAAGAAGCTGACCAGGGATATGCCCGAAGGCGAGCTGGGCCGAATAGCCATTGCGGTTGCGCCGTCCAGACCGAATCTGGTGTACGCCATAATCGAAGCCAAGAAGACTGCTCTGTATCGCTCGGAAGACTTGGGCGAGAGCTGGACCAAGATGAGCGCGTCACCCAGCGTGACCGGCCGTCCGTTTTACTTCGCGCGAATACTCGTTGACCCGAAAGACTACAACCGGCTCTACAAACCTGACTTCAATGTCGGCGTAAGCACCGACGGCGGGCAGTCGTTCACGCAGCGCGGCGGGCGAGCTCACGGCGACTATCACACGGTCTGGGTCAATCCGCAGGATACGTTTCAAGTTTATGTCGGCACGGACGGCGGCGTGTACCAGTCCAATGACAAGGCGAACACGTTCAGGTTTTGCAGCAATATTCCCGTAGGTCAGTTCTATCACGTGAGCTTCGATATGGAGCAGCCCTACAATGTGTATGGGGGCTTACAGGACAACGGCTCGTGGATGGGCCCCTCGCAGAGTCCGAGTGGTATTGAGAACAAGGACTGGCGGAACGTCGGGTTTGGAGATGGCTTTCATGTTTGGGCCGATCAGCTCGACAGGGACATCGTTTACAGCGAGTTTCAGGGCGGCAACGTTTTACGCTTTCACAAATCCACCGGCGAGGCGAAGTGGATCAAGCCGCTCGAAAGGCAAGGTGAGCCGAAGTATCGCTTCAACTGGAACACCGCGCTTGGGCTGAGTCCGACTAACAAGAAAGTGATCTACATCGGCGCGCAGTTTCTGTTTCGCTCGACGGACAAAGGAGAATCGTGGGAACGCATCTCGAACGACCTGACTACTAATGATCCCGAGAAGCAGAAGCAAGAAGAGTCGGGAGGATTATCGCTCGACAATTCCAACGCGGAGAATCACTGCACGATTGTCGCGGTAGCCGAATCGCCGCTTGAAGAGAAGACGATATGGGCGGGAACCGACGATGGGAATCTGCAGCTAACGCGCGACGGCGGCAAGACCTGGGCTAACACGGTAGGAAACATTCAAGGGCTGCCCAAGAACACCTGGTGCACCAGCGTCGAGCCGAGCCGCTTCGATCGAGCGACTGCCTACGTGACGTTCGACGGGCATCAGACCGGCGACATGAAGGTCTATGTGTTTAAGACCACCGACTACGGTAAGACGTGGAAGCCGCTCGCGTCCGATGCGATCAAGGGCTACGCGCACGTCGTTCGCGAAGACCGCGTCGATCGCGATCTGTTATTCGTCGGGACCGAATTCGGGTTGTTCGTTTCGATCGACGGCGGTGCCCAATGGGCGCAGTTCACCGGCAACCTTCCGCCGGTTGCCGTGCGCGACATCGCGATTCATCCGCGCGACAACGATTTGATTCTCGCAACTCACGGGCGAGGGATTCTGATCATCGACGACATCACGCCGCTGAGACAGCTCAGCTCGAAGATCCTCGATTCGACGGCGTATGTGATGGACTCGCGTCCTTCGCCGATCACGATTCCGATTGGCGCGCAGGACTTTCCGGGCGACGGTGATTTCGTGGGCTCCAATCCTCCGGAGTCGGCCACGATTACCTACTACCTGAAAGACCGTCACGTGTTCGGCGATCTCAAGATCGAAGTCTACAACGCTGAAGGCAAGTTGATGTCAACGCTGCCGGCGGGCAAGCGCAAGGGCATCAATCGCGTTCAGTGGTTCATGCGCCAGAAGCCGCCAAAGGTCCCGCCTTCACCTAATCTCGCGGGCCCTGCCTTGTTCGGACCGATGGTGCCCGAAGGCGTTTACACGGTGAAGCTCATCAAGGACAAAGAAACGTTCACCGGGCAAGTAAAAGTTGTCGCCGATCCAAAGTCGGTTCATTCGGCTGCCGATCGGGCACTCCAGCAGCAAACGATGCGCAAGCTGTACGACATGACCGAGCGCCTGGCTTTCATCGACAGCGTGGTCACCGACGCTCGTGATAAGGCCAAAGATCGAGCGAAGAAACTCGATAGCGCGGATGCGGTCGCAAAAGACCTTGAAGCATTCGCCGACAAGCTTGACGCGCTGCACAAGACGCTGGTCGCGACTAAAGAAGGCGCAATCACCGGCGAAGAGCAACTGCGCGAGCGAATAGTCGAGTTGTATGGCTGGGTGAGTCAGTACGGCGGCCGGCCTACGCAATCGCTGCTCGATCGAATACCGGTGCTTGAGAAAGAGATCGACGCAAAGGACTCTGAGTTCCAGGCGATGATTGCGAAGGATCTTGCCGGCGTGAACGCTAAGCTTGCGGACAAGAAGCTTGATCAGATCAAAGTAATGACGAAAGAGGAGTACGACAAGAAGCAGGAGAAATAGATTGAGTCGCGCAGGCCGCTCGCTTGTGTTCCAAGTAGAGCGGCCTGCTGCACCGCAGAGTTAATAGGAAGTTTTGCGACCGTCCGAACCAACCTCTGGATCACCCAGACGTTGACCCCGCCTTATCTTCATCGTTTTTCATCTCAGTACTGACTTTTCCAGCAACTTTCGCCATATCCTGTGACAGCCGTCACAGCGACACCGGTCTCGCTTAACGTAAGATAGCGCGTCCGCTTTTCGCAGAACGTTGACGCGCGGCAGGCAAAAACTCTTAGCCCTTGTAAATTTAATCCTGTGAGGAAACGAAGATGCGATCTTTAAAATTGCAGATCAGGGTTTGTACGTTACTGATATTCGGGTGCGCTTGTTTGTGGGCGAGCTTAGCTCCCCGCGGCGCGCACGGTGACAACAGTCTGGACCAGCAACTCACGTCGGCTCTTGCCAGTTACGGCTTTACTGGAAGAATCGAGTCTACAGTTGAAGCTCGGCTGGGGAGACCAATAAACCAAAAGCTGGCGGCTGTCGGCCATTTGCTCTACTTCGATGCGATACTCGCCATCAAGCAGGACAACGCGTGCGCTGGTTGTCACTCGCCGACAACGGGCTTTGCCGATACGCAATCGATCGCAATCGGCATCGACAGCAACGGGTTCGTCGGGCCGAGCCGGGCGGGGCCGCGAAACCGGAGGCGCGCTCTGACCAGCATCAATGCCGCGTTCTATCCGAAGGCGACGTGGACTATGCGTTTCGAATCACTATCGGGTGACCCGTTCGACAACAGCGCGGGGTTTCGGTTCCCGGAGCCGGAAGGGCTGACGCTGTCATATTTCAAGCTCCTGCTCGCGGCTTCAGCTTGTATTTCGGTCACCGATCGCACCGCATTAGTTGGCCCTGCGTTCGTTGGTGACAACGATGCCATCCGCGCTGAGCTGGCCTCGCGTGTGGACGGCATCAAGCGCTACCGAAAGCTGTTTGCCAAGGTCTACCCGGAGGTCGGTGCGGGTGCGCCGATCAAGTTCGATATGATCGGGAATGCAATCGGCGAATTCATGCTTACGCTTGTCTATGCAAATGCACCGATTGACCAGTTCGCCCGCGGCGACTCAACTGCGATGAGCGATGACCAAAAGCGTGGGGCGCTGCTTTTCTTCGGGAAGGCGCGATGCGTCGAGTGTCACGCGGTCTCCGGCAAGTCTAACGAGATGTTCAGCGACTTCGCCGGGCACGTCGCCGCCGTACCCCAGCTCACGCCCGAAAACACAAACGCAAAGTTCGACGGGCCGGGCGCGGATGAGGATTACGGGCTCGAGCAGGTGACTCACAACCCCGACGACCGCTACAAGTTTCGCACTTCGCCGTTGCGCAACGTCGGAGCACGGGTCGCCTTCTATCACAACGGCGCGTTTACGCGGATAAAGACTGCGATCCTCCACCACCTGCACGTGTTCGAATCGGCGCGCAACTACGATCCGCGCGCAGAGAAAATTGCGAAGGACCTGAGCCGGCTCGGACCGATCGAACCGGTGCTCGCACGCGTCGATCCGATTCTTGCGACGCCAATCGACCTTACTGATAACGAGCTGTGGCAGTTGACGGTGTTCGTTCGTGACGGTTTGCTTGACGATCGCGCGAAGATTGAGAACCTGGTATTGCAGAAGCCTGCCAAGGTTCCAAGCGGGCTGAAGCCGTTCTTCTATGAATATACGTCCAGTCAGCACCCCGCAGCGACGGGAAACTGTCAGCAGTGTCACAACTGACGAGGCGCTGGGATTGTACGCGACTGCGGCTCCAGCCAAGAGCACGGGTGGTAGCGGCAAGAGAATCAGTTTCAAGACCGCAGTCGCAATTCTTGCGTCTTTGCGGAACTTTGCGTCTTTGGGCGAAAGGCCCATCTGCTTGCCGAGGTTGTCGTAGGTATCGGTGAAGGTCCCTGGAGGTGTACCACAATCGCGGCGACTATTAGAGTTAAGGAGCTCTTCGTCGTAGGCATAACATTGCCTCCCTATCGAATTTGAGTCCGCGGACTTTTCGATTCCCCGGGTGAGGACTATAATCCGGCTCGCCTTTCAAGTAATGAAGCTGAAGTGAATCAATGTCTGATCCTCAGCGCTGCAAATGTGGTGAGCCTCTCCCGGATGACCCAACCCGGCACGTCTATCGTTGTGACTGCGAGAGGCTCTGGCTGCGGCCGGATTGCTCGGAAGAGTGTGCGCCGTGGCAGGAACATTGACGGGTCCGTTAGACTCTGAATATGAGTGCAACAAGTGAAGCAGAGGTTACGAAATGTCCGGCGTGCGGCGCGAATAATCGTGTGCCGGCGGACAAGCTTCGCGAGGGGTTTGAACCTGTTTGCGGCCGATGCAAGACACCACTCTCGGCATCTACTCATCCCATAATCGTCACCGATGCGAGCTTCGCTGAACAGGTCGAGCGTTCGCCGCTGCCGGTGCTGCTGGACATGTGGGCGCCGTGGTGCGGGCCCTGCAGAATGATCGCACCGATTGTTGAACAACTCGCCGGTGAGCTGGCAGGACGTGTGAAAGTCACCAAGCTCAACACCGACGAGAACCCGATGACCGCGTCACGCTTCAACGTTCGCAGCATTCCAACGCTGCTTGTGTTTAAGGACGGCAAGGAGATTGATCGCTTGGTCGGCGCGATGCCCAAGCAGGAGATTCTGCGCCGGCTTCAAACCTATGTTTGAAGTCCGCGAGAGTGCACCTAAGTAACATTGTCCAGCGGAGAATCAATTTGAAGAACGTCCGTTACATTCAATGTCCGGTCCTCCTTGCGCTACTACTCATGGCGCCGGCTGCTATCCGCGCGCAGGAAGCGCCGAAGGAAACCGGTAGCTTTCGAACACCGGAGCTCGTCGAGATCATCAAACTCGATCGCACAATCAAGCTCGACATTCGATACGCCACTTCAAACAACTTTCTCGGGCGGCCGGTCTACAAACAGGCTCGCGCGTTTCTTCAGCGCCCCGCTGCAGAAGCTCTCGTGCGAGCAAACAAAGCGCTGCGAAAGATAGGCTACGGTCTGATCATTCACGACGGCTATCGGCCATGGTCGGTGACGAAGATCTTCTGGGACGCGACGCCTGACGACAAGAAAATATTTGTTGCCGACCCGAGTCAAGGCTCGCGTCACAATCGAGGGTGCGCCGTCGATCTGTCATTGTTTGACTTGAAGACCGGCAAAGAAGTGGTGATGCCTTCCGGTTACGATGAGATGACCGAGCGATCTCACATCAACTACGCCGGCGGAACGGCTGAAGCGACGCGCTTGCGCGATATGTTGCGAGTGGCGATGGAAGCGGAAGGCTTCGCGGTGTACGAGCCTGAGTGGTGGCATTACGACTACAAGGATTGGAAGGAGTATCCGATCATGAACATCCAGTTTGCTGAGGTCAGCGCATCGCGTAATAGCGGCCCGAGGTTCTAACGCTTCCAGATAGCCAGGTACAGCAACGGCACATGCTCGCCTATGAGTTGAAAGTCCTTTTCGTTTCGGGTTGCGACGCCGTGGTAATGGGCTAAAGCCGTCGCCGTCAGGAAGATGTCCCTCATCAAACTCGCCCCAGTCTTTTTCTTGGCAAGCTGTTTAGAGAGCTGTCCGGCAACCGAGGCTGCGATGGTCGCTGCGGTCTCATCGAACGGCAACACGCCTGATGGTGACGGCCCGGACGGCGACGAACCAAAAAGCTGAACTAAGCGAAGAGCTTCATCGCGGTCCCTCTCAGTCCGTTCGTCATTTCCTCCACGCTGAGCGATTGTTGTTTCATAGCCAACGAGGGCTTCGTAAACCGTGACGGATGTTAGCGCTGGAAGGCGCTTGTGGATTCTCTCATAGTCGAAGATGTTCTGTTTGACAGGCTCTTCTTGGTATCGCCACGCCCTCAACACATCGTTGTCGAGGACTAGCGGAATCTGAGGAAGCGGAGGAGCCGCCGCCATTAGTTGTGATCTCCGTTGATTTCTCTCGGCAAGAATGCCGCGCCGAAGTCCGCTCCCGCGGTGACCTGCGC
>JADGNW010000327.1 GCA_017883315.1 Blastocatellia bacterium
CAAAGGCGGAATGCCAGGACAGAGTGGCTCCGCCGAATCTGCTCGAGCTCAAGCGAACTCGAGGCAAGGTTGAGCAGGAACTCGCCTCTTTGAGCTTCGACGGATGAGCTTCGACAGATGAGCGTCGGGGCCGGGGCTGACCACCCCATTTGGCCGATCGGATTGAAAAACGGCCGTCTTTAGGATATAAGCAAGAACTCCCAACTTTCTTCACGTAAGGCAGTCTGAGCATTATGTATAAAGCCCGCTTCCTCACTATCGCTCTGATTCTACCGCTCGTTCTGGTTTGTCCTGGGATTCATGTTTCTACGAGGGTCTCGGCTACAAGCACTCGCGGGCACGCGTCGAACTACGCGCCCGGCGAGGTCATCGTCAAGCTGAAGCCAGGCGCGCGTGAGTTGGAGCCTGTCGATCGAGACGAGCGGCTTATGACGATTGCTCGATTGGCCGGCGACAAAGGCGGCGCGATATCGAGTCGCTCTGCTGAGACGCTTGTCAGAGGCGCTTCAAACCAGCGAGTCAGCGAGATCATCTCTGGCCGCGGGTTAGACCGCGTGTTCGTTCTAAGATTCGATCCGAGCGCGGACGTTGATTCGATAGTGAGCGAGCTGAGAACGCTCGATCAAGTTGAATATGCAGAGCCGAACTACCTGATAAAGTTCGGCGGAGTCATTCCCGATGATCCCGGGTTCTCCCAGCAATGGTCGCTATTCAACCTCGGAACCAGCGTTCCATGGGATCCTAACAACGACGGCAACCTGGATTATTTCGACTCGACGCCCAACGTCGACATCAAGGCTTCCGAGGCGTGGGAGATAACAGAGGGAAGTCCCGACGTAGTAGTTGCGTTGACCGATACCGGAGTGGACATCACACACCCCGATCTGGCGAGGAACATCTACACTAATCCGGGAGAGATCTCAGGCAACGGCGTCGATGACGATCACAACGGATTTGTCGACGATGTTCACGGCTTCAACGTAGCCGATCAGAATGGTGACGTCGGCGACGCGTTTGGCCATGGCACTCAGATGGCCGGAGTCATCGCGGCGGAGATGAACAACAACCTCGGCATCACCGGCATCTGCCAGTCAAAAGTGATGCCCGTTCGGTTCTACAAGCGCTACGGTCCGGACCCGACTCAATACAGCGCAACGGTCGCCGATGCCGCTCGCTCTCTTCTGTATTCGATTGCCGCCGGAGCTTCGATCATCAATGCGAGCTGGACAACTTTGCTGACCTCTGAAGATACGTCGGCGGCGGAGGCGCAAGCTTTGGAGGATGCGGTCAATGCCACGAACGACGCGGGCGCTTTGCTGGTCTGCATCGCGGGCAACGAAGGTTATAATCTGGATTACAGTAAGATCTACCCGGCGTCTTACGGTCTGCCAAACCAGATAGTGGTCGCGGCGTCTGACTTCAACGATGAGATATGGCATCCTGCCTTCGTCCCTTACGTCAGCATAGGCGGATTCGGACCAAACACCGTGCACCTCGCGGCGCCCGGCGTATCGGTGGTCACTACGCGAGCTCGTGGAACTTGCTTCCTGTGCACCCAGTCAAGTGATCCTCAAGACTGGTACACGCGCGCGGATGGGACTTCGATATCCGCGGCGCTGGTCTCGGGAGTTGCAGCTCTCGTGAAATCCAAGTACCCAAACGATAACGGCATCGTACTGAAGCGGCGAATACTGGCAGGCGCGGACGTCAGGGACAACCTCGGGAACTACGTCATCGGAGGCAGACGATTGAACGCGATCGGAGCGCTGACTGCTCAAGTGACCGTTAGCACGCCCGCGCTGACAGAGTTCAGCTATAAGGCAAAAAACGGAAAGCTGATTGTGTACGGCTCAGGCATGCAGACAGGCGTAACGGTCGTCGTCGGCAAGACCGGCTATCACAGCAAGCCACGAAGCGATGATGGCAGCGCTTTCCTCGCGATCGTGCCTAAAGAAGCGTTTCCACCGGGCACGCCGGTTCCAATCAAGCTCCGCAATCCTGACGGGGGCGAGAGCCAGGCTATAACGCTCACACGGTAATCAAATGAGGGACACGCTTTCGCTCGAGCGCAAGCTCAAGATGCACGAGGCGCGCGAGGCAATTCTCAACCGCATCGGCTCTGAGACCTTTTCCGTCATAAACCTCGACCACTTCCTACAAGCGACGGTCACCGAGGTCGGCAAGATGATGGGCGTCGACCGCTGCGACGTGATAACGCTGACTCCGGAAAACCATCTTCAAATAACGCATGAGTATCGGGCGGAGGGCAGCGATGAACTGCCTTCGCTGCTCGGCCTGCAACTGCGAGTGGATTTTGATCGTTTGCAGGAGAGCTTCGATCTCTATAACCCGCAAGCCATCGAAGACACTTCGTCGCCCGACGTAGCTCCGGTTCTTCAGAAGCTGATGGAAGAGTTTGGCAGTAAGTCGATTTTGGTAGTTCCTATTACGTTTAATCTCCAGTTGCTCGGCATGATGGGGCTGCATCATTGTCGCGAACCGTATCACTGGAACGACGAAGAAATAAACTTCCTTCGCAACCTCGCCCAGCATATCGCCATCGGCTATCGCTACACACATATCTACACCGAGAAAGAACGCGAAGCGCGAATAAACAAAGCGCTGCTCGAGATCGCCAACGATATCAACACCGGTTCCGATTTCACGGAGGTCATTGAACGCATTCTCGATCGCTCGCTTGATCTGCTGCGGATTCAGGCGGCATGTCTGGCGATAATTGACGCAAACAACAGCGAGATTCATTTCACTAATCTACGCACGGCGAACGGCAATGCCGACGACATTCTCAAGCGCCCGTCACTGAAGTTTCCGATTCTCGAGCTCATGCCAAAGACGGTCGGGCGCGGGCAGATGCTCAAGATCCTAAGCCCGGCTCAGCACGAGTACGCGCGTTCGTTCCTGACCGAAGTGTTTAATGCGGGAGCGGCGATTGTCGCGCCCATTCTGATCGAGGACAAGATATTCGGCGCACTGGTGCTGCTGTGGCCCGAGCCTCAGCAGTCGTTTGCCAACGAGGTGACCGCTCTCGCGCTGGGCATCGCCGATCAGCTAGCCATCGCGTTGTCGAAGGCGCGGCTTTCGGCGGAGGTGCTGAGACTGCGACGCGAGTTGGAACATGCCAACAGCCAGCACTCAGGCAGCGGGCTTGTTGGTAAGAGCGACAACTTCATGCGCTCGATGCAGATGGCGCTTTACGTCGCCGACAACTACACAACCGTGCTGATTCAAGGTGAGTCGGGCACCGGCAAAGAGTTGATGGCTGACTTGATCCAGACCCGCTCGTCGCGCGTCGAGAAGCCTTACATCAAAATCAACTGCGGCGCGATTCCCGAGACGCTACTGGAGTCCGAACTGTTCGGGCACGAGAAGGGCGCGTTCACCGATGCGCGCGCCCGCCGAATCGGAAAGTTTGAAGAAGCAAACGGCGGCACGTTGTTCCTGGATGAGATAGCCGAGATGTCGCTCTCGGCGCAGGTCAGGTTGCTGCGCGTGCTCCAGAACGGAGAGTTCACGCGCGTTGGCGGCAACGAAGTGGTTAAGACGGACGTGCGCGTTATCGCGGCGTCGAACGTCGATCTCGAGGAAGCCGTTCGCGAGGGCCGCTTCCGCCGCGACCTTTTCTACCGCCTCAACGTCTATCCAATAAAGCTGCCGCCCCTCAGAGAACGCGTCGAAGACATTCCACTTCTCGCAACGCATTTCCTCGAGATCTACAAGAAGCGCGCGAACAAAAACATCACGGGCATTACTAAGAAGGCGCTCGAATGGCTCCGGCGCTTTGACTGGCCCGGCAATGTGCGTGAGCTTGAGAACGCGATGGAACGAGCGGTCATCATCGCTCAAGGTAGAATGATAGCGGTCGATGATCTGCCGCACGCCGTTCGCGGCGCCGAGCCCAGCAAGACGATCGAGGTCGAAGTCGGCACAACAATCGATGAAGCTGAAAAGCGAATGATCATGCAGACGCTGGCTTACACTCGCGGTGATCGAACTCGCGCGGCCCAGATCCTAGGTATCGGGCGCAAGACTCTTTATAGGAAGCTGCAGAAGTATTACTCCGAAGATCAGGCCCGCTAGAAATAAAGATGAGTATGCCGCGTGCCACATTTGCGCGCAGGCTTTGCGAACTTAGCGGCTTCGCGTGAGAACCTGCGCGAGCGCTGTTTTGTTACTTAATCAGATAAGGAGAGAATCAATGAAGAGAATCCTTGGTACAACTTTAGTCCTGCTGATAGCAGCCCTGTCCGCTGCCGCTCAGAGCGCGAGCGTCGCCGGCAGTTGGGACGTAACGATTGACTCACCACAGGGCCAGCGCACGGTCGTGATGGTCATCAAGAAAGAAGGCGAGAAGCTGACTGGTGCGATGAAGTCACCACAAGGCGAACGCCCGCTCGACAGCGTCACCCTGAAGGGCGACGAGATTACCTTTGTCATGACGCGGGAGATCCAGGGCCAAGCCATGGTGATGACCTATAAGGGCAACGTCGCCAAAGACTCGATGAAGGGCGACGCGGATTTCGGTGGGCTTGCGACTGGTACGTGGTCCGCAGTTCCGCACAAGGAAGACGCCGCGCCGGCTGCTCCGCAAGCCACGGGCGGCGGCGCTGCCAACATCAGCGGGGTTTGGAACTTCGCGGTTGAGACTTCGCAGGGTTCCGGAAGCCCGACCTTCACGTTCAAACAGGATGGCGAGAACTTGAGCGGAACCTATAAGGGACAGTTCGGAGAAGCGCCGCTCACCGGAACGGTCAAGGGCGCTGACGTCAAATTCACAGTCAAGGTCAACGCGCAAGGCCAGGACTTGACCGTCACATATGCCGGTAAGATTGATGGCAAAGACAGCATGAAGGGCACTGCGAGCTTTGGCGAGATGGGTGAAGGAACCTGGACCGGGAAGCGAAAGTAATAGCGCTGCATCTGGCGAACCGAGGCAGTCATTGTCGAGTCACGCTGAATCTGAGGGCGTTCTGTTCGACTGTTTCTGGAGAGACCAGTCAACGGGTGTTGCTCTCTTTCGGCTTGGGTTGAAGGTCTGTTCATAACGAATTGTTGACACTCCTTTTTGCGGCGTGCTAGTTTCACCGCGTGCCTGCCGGAAAGAGAAGTACCCTTCGCAACGCGTTCGAGTTCATTCCCGCGTGGGTTTTGCTTAAGCTCCTGGGGCTGCTTCCGCGCTGGGCAGCTCTTTGTTTAAGCAAGTTGATCGCACAGGCCGCGTACCATTTGCACGGAAGACTGCGGCGTGTTGGCCACAGAAATCTTGAGCTTGCCATCCCTGAACTCAGCGCTGATCAGCGCCGTGCTATAGTCAAAGGAGTCTTCCTCAATCTCGGCAGGCTTCTGGGTGAGTTCTCTCGGTTTCCAAAGATCACGCATGACAACATAACAAAGCTGGTGGAATACGACGGCTTCGAAAACTACCAGCGCGCCTCTGAGCGCGGACGCGGTGTGCTGATGCTCACCGGGCACGTCGGCGCCTGGGAGTTGTGCGCGTTTGCGCAAGGTGTCTACGGCCACCCGCTGAGTTTTTTGGTTCGGCCTCTCGACAATCCGCTGCTCGATCGAATGATCAACCGTTATCGCGAGTTATCTGGTAATCGCACTATCAACAAAAACAGGGCAGTCAAGTCTGTGCTCGAAGTTCTGAGACGCGGGAAGGACGTGGGGATGTTGATAGATGTCAACACGTTGCCGGATCAAGGGGTGTTCTGTGACTTCTTCGGGCTGCCTGCATGCTCGACTACGGGGCTTGCGGTGTTTGCTCTGCGCGCCGATGCGCCGGTTGTACCAGGCTTTCTGATCTGGGACGAACGGGCGAGAAAACACCGTCTTCGATTCGAGCCCGAGATACCATTGATACGAACCGGCGACTTCAAAGAAGAAGTTGTACTGAACACCGCTCGGTTCACCGGAGTGATTGAAGAGTACGCACGGCGTTACCCGGATCAGTGGCTGTGGGTGCACAAGCGATGGCACACGCGGCCACAAGGAGAGGCGGACCTGTACAATGCCGAGCAGATGAAATCCGGCCGGAGCTCGTCGGTGAATCTGGCAGTGCAAGTCTAAATTGCGATAGAGAGCTTGGTTCAGGCAGGATCGGAATTGTCGCCCTCTGAAGCAGTCCGGTTGTAATCATCTTCAAATCGAGTGATGTCGTCTTCACCCAGATAAGAACCGCACTGAACCTCGATAAATACTAAAGGGCTTGAACCGGGATTAGCGACTCTGTGTTTGGTCCGCAGTGGAATGAGCGCTTCTTCGTTTGCGTGCAAGCGGATCTCGCGCTCGCCGAGCGTAACCAACGCTTCACCTCTGACGATGACCCAGTGCTCGCTGCGGCTTTGGTGCATCTGCAGACTGAGCCGATGACCGGGTCGCACTTCGATGCGTTTGACTTTGTAGCCTTCGCCTTCGGCGAGTACCTCATACATTCCCCACGGGCGTTCATCTCTTTCCATGCTCATATCGGCTCATATCGCGAATCAGTTTACACCAACGCTCGTTATTTGATCACGCCTCGGGAGGCGCAAGGCGACGAATGGAACGTGAATCAAAAATAAAAAGGGGATGGTCACCCATCCCCGCGTTCTCACACAGAGAACCCCCGTTTTGCGTAGCGGCGTAATACTATCTCTTCTTGGCGCCCTTCTTGGCCGCCTTCTTCGCGCCGCCCTTCGCGGCCTTCTTTGCGCCGCCTTTCTTTGCAGTTGCCATATTGTGTGTTCTCCTTTCTTAAAATTTTACCTCGCATACAAGATAGTGTAGCGTTGCTACTCTTGTATACTAGAGTAAATGTCATACAACATATTGTTGTATATAATTTGCATCGTGCAGTGTTGTCAACTTTTTTTTTCGCCGAGAAATGAAATAGAACAGCAGTTAATTGCTCGATCCCTGAAAATGGCTACCAGAGCCAGTTTCAAGGCAGCGGCTCGTTGCTCATATTTGGGCGGGAGTAGTTTCCTTGCTGCTCTGTGCGAGCCCGGCTCGACTCAACGTTGCGAATAATAGCAAGGACGTAACAGGCTCCCAGAGCCGGTTGTGTGGCAGGTGCCGTGAAACTGGCTCTGGGAGCCTATTTCGTGACAGTGGCACGAAACTGGCTCCAGTCGCGCGTTTCGCGTTCTGGGCCGATCAGTTTCCAGCCAATTGACTGCGCTCGCAAGCGCCGGATAATATCGTGGGCGATGTCAGGCGGCGTTATTGATTTACACACTCACACGACTCATTCAGACGGCAGCGCGAGTCCGGAAGAGTTGATTGCCAGGGCGAGTTCGAAAGGCGCTCGATCGATTGCGATCACTGATCACGATACCGTCGACGCTTTTGCGGAAGCGAGAGCAGCGGCGGATCGGTTCGGCATTGAGTTCGTTCCCGGGATCGAAATCAGCGCCGACTTTTCTCCGGGCACTATGCACATCCTGGGTTACTGCGTTGACGATGAGTCAACGGCGCTAAAGGAAAAACTTGCGACGTTGAAGAACGCTCGCGAGAAAAGGAACCCGGAGATTGCGCGCCGGTTAGAGGCGCTTGGTTTTGACATTAATTATTCCGAGGTCGTTCAGACGGCGAACAATAACGTTGTGGGCAGACCACACTTCGCGAGGTTGTTGGTTGAGAGAGGATATGTCCGGAGCATTCAAGAAGCTTTTGATCGGCTTTTGAAGAAAGGCGCGCCGGCGTACGTCGAGAAAGCGCGGCTCGCTCCAGCCGATTCAATAGAGCTCATCCATCGAGCTGGTGGAGTCGCGGTGCTCGCCCATCCCTATCAACTGAAGCTTCCTTCGTATGAAGCGGTGAATGAGTTGGTAGCCGAGTTGGCAGCGCTTGGATTGGACGGGATAGAAGCAATCTATAGCCGGCATTCTCAGGCCGAACGCTCGACGTATTCCGAGATTGCGACAAGACATCATTTATTAGTAACGGGCGGGAGCGATTATCATGGAAGCTACAAGCCGGATATTGACATCGTCACCGGTCTTGGCGATCTCGAAGTTTCTTATGCTTTACTGGAGGCGTTGAAGGCTCGCGCTAAAGATAGAGTTACGAAGCCGGAGGCGAAGGCTTGTGATCCTAGAGGCTGATGCTCATGAAGGATGATTCGAACATTGAAGACTTAGTTTCGCAAATCACCGACGTGATTCTGGCGCGGCTCGGCTCGTCCGCGAGTGAGTGCCACTTGCACCACGACGAGTGTTTTGTGAAGTGCCCGGATCGCATGCATTCGTTGATCGCCGATGGCGGCGTGAGATTCGGACTCACAGGCGCGGAGAGCGAAGCTGCGCGCGAGGTTGCTCGGCACATCGATCACACCTTGCTCAAACCGGACGCCACCCGCGATGAGATATTGAAAGTCTGCGAGGAAGGAGTGCGCTACGGATTTGCGTCAGTCTGCATAAATCCAATCTGGGTGCGCGAAGCTGTGTGTGCGTTGCGGGGGAGCGGCGTGAAGGTTTGCACGGTGATCGGGTTTCCGCTTGGGGCGAATTCACCCGACACCAAAGCTTACGAAGCCAGACGCTCAATCTTCGACGGCGCAAGCGAGCTTGATATGGTGATCAACGTGGGCGCGCTCAAGTCCGGCGATCACGATCTGGTCTCCCGTGACATCAGAGGCGTAGTTGAAGTCGGTCATGAGTATGGTTACATCTGCAAGGTGATCATCGAAACGGCGCTGCTGACGGATGATGAAAAAGTCAGCGCGTGTTTGATCGCTAAGGAAGCAGGAGCGGATTTCGTCAAGACCTCGACGGGCTTCAGCAAGGGTGGAGCGACTGCAGCCGACGTCGCGTTGATGCGCCGTGTCGTTGGTGGTCAGATGGGGGTGAAAGCATCGGGAGGAGTTAAGGACCTGAAACAAGCTCAGGAGATGATACGAGCGGGCGCTACGCGCATCGGCGCGAGCGTCGGCGTGAAGATCATCCAGGAAGCCGGCGGCCGTTCGGTTTCGGCCGATGGCGCTTCAACGCACAGCTATTGATCGGTATTACTGCCAAGGGCAAATGCAAAAGGAAGAGCGGCGCGGTTTCGATCCATTTCGAAAACCGCGCCGCTCTTTTGGTATCCGCATATCTATCGCTCAGTAAGCCCAACGTGCAAGCACAGAACCCGCGGTGTAACCCGCTCCCACCGCCGCCAACACTACGAGCTTGCCTTTCTTGAGTCTCCCGTCATCGAGCGCGTCTCCAATCGCGAGCGGGATTGTCGCAGCAGTGGTGTTGCCGAACTTGTGAATGTTCTTGACCACCTTGCTTTCATCAAGCCCCATTCTGTCTGCCGCCGCGTTGATGATGCGCAGGTTCGCCTGATGCGCGATGAACAAATCGAGGTCCTTGCCTTCGTATCCATTTCGCTCAAGAACCGCCCGGCTGATCTCACCCATCTTGCGCACGGCGTACTTGAAAACCGGCTGACCCTCTTGATGGATGAAATGCATCTTTTTATCGACGGTTTCATGCGAAGCCGGGTGCAAACTGCCGCCGCCCGGCATGTAGAGGAACTCGCCCCCGGACCCATCAATCTCGTGCTTGTAATCCAGTATACCGAAATCTTCTTCGTCGCTTGGCTCCAGGAGAACCGCGCCGGCTGCATCGCCAAACAATACACAAGTCGAACGATCCTCGAAGTTTGTAATAGAAGTCATTACGTCGGCGCCCACGACTACGACCTTGTTGTGTGCGCCAGACTCGATGAACTGTGCGCCGACGGTAAGCGCATAAAGGAAGCCCGAGCAGGCGGCCGAAACGTCAAAGCCCCACGCGTGAGTGGCTCGAATCTTGTTTTGAACTATGCAAGCAGTCGCCGGAAAAAACATATCGGGTGTGACGGTCGCGACGATGAGCAACTCAACTTCACTTGCTTCGATTCCACGGTTCTTGAGAAGGTCGCCCACCGCCTGCGCGGCGAGCTCGGAGGTAGGTGTGCCGGGCTCGACCCAGTGGCGCTCGACGATGCCGGTACGCTCGACGACCCAATCGTGATTTGTGTCGATTCGCTTTGCAAGGTCATAGTTGGTGACAACCTTCGGCGGAACGTAGCGTCCGAGGGCGGTTATCTTAGCCCTGCGCGTTGCTTTCATGTTCTTCGAGTCCTTCCACTCAATTCATGCTACTGGATCTGAGGCAAGAACCGAGTACGTTCACTAAAGCCCCGATAGTAGCACTCGCAACTTTTTGCATGCAAGGATTGCTGCTAAGGCAAACGGCGCGTCGAAGCGCGAAGTCAATTGTCCGACGCTTCCACTTGTGATATACGGTAGTTTGAGCAAGCGTCTGAGGCCCTGACGCGATCGGCTCAAGTAAAGAACACGGACAGTCTACGACAACGGCCCGCTCGCCCGGGCAACCGAGAAGAGTATAACGAGACACTCTTGGATTGAGGTGCTTATGGCGCAGTCAAGTTCGGACTCGAGACCAACGACGACGCAACTCATCCTGATCCCCAGTCTGATAACTCTGGCCGTGACCGGTTTGCGTTTGGTGGGCGAGCTGCAGCATTGGTCGCCGCGGTTGTTCAACCGAGATGCCGGCGGACCTGGATCGTTGATTGGCATCACGTGGCTGGCGCCCATATTCGGAATTTATTTTGCGTTGAAGCTGTCGAAGGCGGGTGCGGGTCCCGAGCGTGTGGGTCGTGCGATTCTTCACGGTCTGCTTGGCATCGTAGCGATCGTGTTGATCAGCATCCTCGCTTACATTCTTCGAGTCGGCTATTACGGTCAGATGGTCACATTCTGTGTGGTGTTCGCGGTAGCTGCGGCGATCCAATATCCCGTTTGGCCTAGTCTGTTCAAGACATTGTTGGCGTACGCCTACGCTGCTCGAATTCCAGTTGTCATCTTGATGTTCTTCGCAATGCGAGGCAACTGGGGCACGCATTACGATGCAGTCATCCCTGAATCGCCCGCAGCGATGCACTCACTTGGGCCGGAATACTTCTGGCTCGCGGTCCTGCCTCAGATGATCGCGTGGGTAGGATTCACGATATGGTCGGGCTCACTCTTCGGAAGCATAGCAACAGCAATCGTTCATCGGCGCAAGCCGGTCGGGCAGACGGCCCAGGCATAGCGCGTCTGTGGAA
>JADGNW010000049.1 GCA_017883315.1 Blastocatellia bacterium
AAGGCGAATACGAAGCGACATCAAAATGAACAGCGCTCTCCTCATCTCCGCGCTCACCTCTTTCGGCCATTACCGCGCCCAGCTTCTCGAAGAGCTCGAGCGAACCGGTGCCTATGACGTCGGCGAACTCGGAAAGATAAGCAGCGAGGCTCATCTCGTATTCCGCTTCGAGATAAAGGGCGGATGCGCCAATGCCCTCGTGGATTCCCCGGAGCCGCACATCCCGGTTATTCGGATGCGTAAGATGAAATACACACAAGTGCGAAATTATCACTGCCCAGACATCGCTGCCCACTCGGCCTTCGACCAACATCTGGGCAACAGGCTTGCCAATGCCGACAAACACTTCCTCGAGCGAGGCGCGATCCTCAACTCCATCCATTGCCATGTCAACCCATTCGGCCCAGGCATCGGCGAGCTTCACGCCGCCAAACTTCACATCGCGCAACCTGGCGCCGGTGAGATTGCATCCGCTTAAGTCGGCGCCTGCCAAGTCGGCACCGCGTAGATCACACGACTTGAGAGTGCTGCCCGAAAGATCAGCGCCTACCAAATTGGCGTTGACCAGACAGCATCCGTCGAGCCGAACGCCTGACAGATTCGAGTATGATAGATCGGCGTTTTCGAGCGTCGCTCCAGCCAGATTGCTGCCTGCCATCTGCGCCATTCGCACAAAAGCGCCGGTAAGATTCGCGCCGCTTAAGTCCGTTTCGTTGAGAAAGGTCCCCACCATATACGCGCCGGCCAGTTGCGCGCCCTGGAGATTTGCGCCCGTCAGGTCGGAGCCGCTGAGATCCGCGCGGCTCAGATCGGCATCTTTCAAGATCGCGCCGATCATGCTCGACTCGACCATGTTCGCGCCGACCAGACTAGCTTCGCTGAGAATCGCGCCGCTGAGAAAGCACCCCGCCAATCGCGCTTCTCTGAGGTCCGCGCCGTTCAGGTCCGCCATTCTTAGATTGGCTTCAGCGAGATCGACGCCTGCCAGATGCATGCCAGACAGATCTGTACGCACCAGGTTTGCCCCGCGGAATCCTTCGCCGCGAGCGATTCGATCGAGTATGTCACTTCTTGATAGCTGGGGCATCCTGCCTTCTTAATGGGCCTTCGTAACGGAGGCGGCAGCGAGGGCCGCCCGTTGTTGGTGCTATCGCGGGGGACGAATTCGTGGGGCGGGCCGAGAGAGACAGGGCTACAGTTTGCCTCGATTCACCGCTTTATGTTATCCGCGACAGGAACGTGAGTAAATACAAATCTCGATAGTGGTTCAGTTTGAGTTCAGAGTTCAGCCTTCAGGCTGCCGATTACGATGCGCAAGCTGAAGCTTGAGCTCTAAACTGAACCGCTACCCAAATCTCGGTTGAGGACGCGGCACGAAGGAGAGGCTGAACTCTCAACAACCCGGCGCGCGGCTGATTCCGGTTTTTAACCGGGCCATTTCCTGAATCTCTTCGGCAAGCTCGAGAGTGCGGCGGGCGGCTTGTCGTGAGACCTGCTGCTCGTTTTCACTCGTGGCGTATCGAGCGAGAAGCTCGCGGCCAAGGTCATGATGATGCCGCTCATCGGGCTGAATGACGTCACGATAAAGCCGGGCAGTTTCCTGATCGCCGCGCGCTTCGCAGAAATCGATGAAACATTCGTTCCTGACCAGCGCGATCCCTTCGCGGGTGAACTGACCAGCCGCCACGCGAGCAGCAGTGCTCTGGAGTTGCCGCAGATATTCGTACAGCGCGGAATAGCCGCCCTCTCGCGGATCGATTCTCTCAGCATCAATGCCCAAAGCCTTGAGCCGCTCAGCGATCATGCGGTAATGCTTCGCTTCATCGCCGGCTTGCCGCGCGAAGGCGAGCTTCACATCGAGCTCCGAGGTTGTTGTCATCCAACCCGCAGCGATCTCGCTCGCCTCGAGCTCATTCTTCAAGGCAACTCGCAGAAGACGCTCGACGGTCAGCTCCTGCGGCGCTTCGCCGGCGATGCTGAGCGCACCGAGTCGCTCAAGGCTCACGCGATTCTCTTCTTCGAGCTGTGTAACGAATTCATCTCCGGTGATTGCAGGTGCCTGGTCTGTTGACATCGTAAGCCTCGTAAAACTATTGAGATTATACCAGACCAGCTTGCAAGGAATAAAAGAATGGTGTCGCGCCGATTGACCAACAACTCCGCCGTGTCCTAATATAGCGCCTCAAATCACGATTGAGGTTCAAAGATGATGGTCGAAGCCGGCCCAGCCGACATTCAATCAAAAGCTATACAGCCGGGGACTCAAGCGACCGGCCAATACCACTCACTCTTACCCGGACAAACGGTGTGCACTGTCAAGAATGAAAAGGGCGAGAACTGTCAGGGCCATGTCAAACAGTGGCAGACGGCTCCTCCTGAAATTGCAAGCAACGCCGCGCCCGGTAACACGATTCATCGCTGTCAGCGCTGCTTCACTATCTATGAGGGTCCAGCACAAGAGTACCTTCATCCAAACGTGAAACGCTAAGCGTGCGAGGCCGCGCTAAAAAGGAACACGACGCATGAAAAACCGATTAACACTGACAGTGAGATTTCTGACTACGGCCTCGATCCTTGCCGCGATCCTGGCCGCTACGACCGTCTGCGTCTACGGGCGGCAGAAACCAGCCAAAGCCGACGGCAAAACCAGGGAAGCGAAGGCGCCGATGCTTAAACATGAATACGCCGATGTTAATGGAGTCCGCTTGCACTACGTTACCGCGGGCAAAGGGAAGTTGATCATGTTCGTTCACGGCTTCCCCGAGTTTTGGTACGAGTGGAAGAATCAGCTCGCGGAGTTTGGGCGAGACTATCAGGCTGTTGCTCCGGACATGCGCGGCTACAATCTCTCTTCCAAGCCCGCTGACGTCGATCAGTATCAGGTGAAGTACCTGGTCGAGGACTTGCGAGCGCTTGCCGAGAAATTGGGTCACAAGAAGTTTATTCTTGTAGCGCACGATTGGGGCGGCGCGGTCGCGTGGGCTTTTGCAATAGCCCACCCCGACTATCTCGAAAAACTTGTGATCATCAACGCGCCGCATCCGGGCGTGTTCCAGCGCGAGCTGCGCGAGAACCCGGCGCAGCAAAAGGCTAGCGGTTATATGCTGATGTTCCGGAGTCCGCAGGCCGAGCAGACGCTTTCCGCAAACAACTATGCGATGCTCGTGCAGGTCGTTTTAGGCGCAGGTCTGAAGAACGGCGTGTTCACCGAAGAGGACAAGCAGGCTTACATTGAAGCGTGGTCGCAGCCTGGAGCTCTCACCGGTGGATTGAACTACTATCGAGCCGCGCGAGTCGGGCCGCCAACCGAAGCCGATAAACAACCGGCGAACTTCGCCGCAGGGTTACCGTCGCTCGAAGTGAAGGTGCCCACGCTAGTGATCTGGGGTGAGCAAGACACGGCCTTGCTGACCGGCAACCTCGAAGGTCTGGATAAGTTTGTTCCGGCTCTGACCATCAAGCGCATACCGGACGGAACGCACTGGGTCATTCACGAGAAACCGGCGCTCGTCGACGAATACATTCGCGAGTTCATCAAGAGCAAGTAACCAACTAGAGAGCCGGCGAGATACCTCACTCTTCGAGCCGGCTTTCGAACTGCACCGCAAGCAGTATTTGGCGACGAAGTAACGGGAGCGCTGTTCAGACTGGCCTTTACTGTTGACGCTTATTTCGAAGCCGTGGTATCTTCGAACCCCGGAAACGCAGGAGCCTCACCCTCCAGCACTACTTGCCCAAGCCCCTGATTCAGGTTTATCAATCAGACATAGTGGGAAGCAGTTAGAAAGGCGCCACGTATCGGGCGGTGCTTCGCTTTAAGTTGTTTGAACACGTAGTGACCAACAATACAGAAGGCCCTCCGAAGTAAATAGTCAAACTTCTGTGTGCGCGAGCCAATCTTATGCAGTGTCAGAACGCTTGAAGCCTTCGTGCTTCTCTGCTGAATGACTTCGAGCTTCCGCTGAATTGGCGACGCGAGTGGCGCGGACACCAGGGGGAGTCATTTACCCTCCGTAAAGCGGTGTCTGTTGCGTGGTAAATTTCCAGACCGGCCAGACCGGTAAGACCCACGCTTGTTATTAGTCGATCGGAATTGAGAACTTTCGCAGCCAGATAGGATGAACCATGAAACAAATGATCCTTCGCCTCTATTCGAAACGCATTCTGGCGTTATTGGTAGTCCTGACCTTGCCCGCCATCGGATTGTCTGTAGGACATACTACAGCGAAGCGCGGGGGCAGCTCGGGAACGGCCAGCAGCACAAGTGCGGCCAGGGTTGTTGCGCCGCAACCGGCCTTTGCGGATGTGCCAACGAACAATCTCTTCTACACTGAGATCAGCAATATTGCTTACCGGCAGATCACGATCGGCTGCGGCGGCGGCAACTACTGCCCGAACGATTCTGTTACGCGAGCCCAGATGGCAGCGTTTATTATGCGATCACTCGGCGAGTTCAATCCGCCGCCACCCGCGACACAGAGATTCAATGATGTGCCGCCAGGCAATCTGTTCTACGCGTTTATTGACAGACTGGCCGCACTTGGAATCACGGTGGGTTGCGGAGGCGGCAACTACTGCCCTGATGATCTCGTCACGCGAGGCCAGATGGCGGCGTTCATCATCCGCGCCATCGGGATGTTCAATCCGCCGACGCCGGCGACACAGAGATTCACGGATGTGCCCCCCGACAATCTTTTCTACGCCTTCATCGACCAAATGGCTTTGAGAGGAGTAACCGCCGGGTGCGGTGCAACAACTTACTGTCCCAACGACTTCGTGACGCGAGGGCAGATGGCGGCTTTTCTAGTCAGAGGCTTTGGCCTTCTCGATCCCGGCCAGGCGCCGTGCTCGTCGCCCAATGCTGTGCGCTTCCTCGAGCAGGCAACGTGGGGGCCGACGAACGCAGATATAACGCACGTGCAGAACGTCGGCATCCGCGCTTATCTTGATGAGCAGGAAGCCGCGACTGAAACGAGTTACCCGACTCTGCCGCTTCAGCCTTCGACTATTCCTCCCGCTTGCGATTCGATATGCCAGCGAGACAACTACACGATGTACCCGCTGCAGAATCGCTTCTTCCTGAACGCGCTTTATGGGCAGGACCAGTTGAGGCAACGCGTAGCCTGGGCCCTTCATGAAGTCTTCGTTGTATCCGGCCTGAATATAATGCAGCCAAGCTGGATGGCGCCTTATCTGCAGATTTTCTCCACGGAAGCATTTGGAAATTATCGCAACGTGCTTGGGAAGATCACGCTCAATCCAGCGATGGGTGATTATCTCAATATGAGGACCAGCACGAAGTTCAACCCGAACGAGAACTACGGGCGCGAGGTTCTTCAACTCTTCTCGATCGGCTTATACAAGTTGAATCTCGATGGCACGCTTCAACTCGACATGCAGAATAATCCGATACCAACCTACGATCAGAATGTGGTGACGAACTTCGCGAAGGTCTTCACGGGTTGGTCACTCGCTTCGCAGCCACTGCCTGGCGTCCCCAACTACATCGATCCGATGGTGCTCAATCAAAGCCAGCACGATACGACAGCGAAGACGTTGCTCGACGGATTCGCGCTGCCGTCGAATCAAACCGGCACGCTGGACTTGAATATGGCGCTCGACAACATATTCAATCACCAGAACACCGGCCCGTTCATTTCACGCGCGCTGATTCGCAATCTGGTCACCAGCAATCCAAGCCCTGCTTATGTCGCGCGAGTCGCCACCGTGTTCAACAATGACGGCACCGGCGTGCGCGGCAATCTGAAAGCGGTGGTCGAAGCGATCTTGCTCGACCCGGAAGCGCGAAGTTTCCCGATCTACGGTCACTTGCGTGAGCCAGTGCTGTTAATGAACAACATACTCCGGCTCTTCGATGCGAAATCCGCCGATAGGACACAAAACAGCGACGGTTATCTCAACCCGCAGCTTCAACCTATGGATCAGGATCTGCTGAAGCCCCTGACGGTCTTCAGTTATTATCCTGCCGACTATCAGGTTCCAGGCACCAGCCTGACCGGGCCCGAATTCGGGATCCTGTCGACTTCTTCGTCACTAAAGCGAGCGAACTTCATCAATACGATTGTCTTCTCGATCATTGGAGCCAGCCCGCCCGACAGGCCTAACGGCACGTCCATTGATCTGACCGGTCTGCAGGCGCTGGCGGGGAATCCACAGTCGCTTGTTGATGAGCTGAACAGGACGATGATGCACGGCACGATGTCACCTCAAATGCAGAGCAGCATTGTGACAGCGGTGAACGCGGTGTCCGCCTCCAATACATTAAAACGTGCTCGGACGGCTTTATATCTGGTCGCGACCTCGTCGCAATATCAGGTGGAGAAATAAGATGAAATACTCGCGTAGAACATTCTTGCGCAGGTCGGGATACGCCTTGAGCGCCGCGGCGCTCGCGTCCAGATTCAAGGGATTCGGTTTGATCAGCGCGCTGGCTCAGCAGAAGGCGCCGACTGATTACAAGGCGCTGGTCTGCATCTTCCTGAGCGGCGGCAACGACACCAACAATATGATCGTGCCGATAGATATGACCGGCTATCAGAACTATTTCAATGCGCGCAACTCGGCGGGACTCGCGCTCGCGTCAGGAAGCCTGTTGTCGATCACTCCGCCAAGCATAGGAACCCCGTTCGGGCTTCATCCAAACCTCTCTCCTGAGGTGGCGACGCCCACTGCCATGCCGGGGCTGTTGCCGTTATGGACGGCCGGCAAACTCGCCGCCGTCTGCAACGTCGGACCGCTCGTCTATCCGCTGACCCGCGCGACGTATCAGAACAACTCCGTACAAAAGCCTTATCAGTTGTTCTCGCATTCGGATCAGATAACGCAATGGCAAACCTCCCGGGCGGATACGCAAACCCAGACCGGTTGGGGCGGGCTCACTGCCGATTACACGCTGCCTTTTAACAACGGCGTCAGCTTCCCGACGATTACTTCAATCGCCGGAACAAGCACGTTTGCTACCGGCGTGACAACGCGGCCGCTCATAATCGCGGACGCGCGCACTTCGCTCACCAATGTGCTCAAGCTCGAAGGCTTCGGCACAACGGCAGATGAAGTAGCGCGGAAGAATTCCATGACCGAACTTCGGACCTTTGACCGCGACAACCCACTGGTGGCGGCGATGAGCGATACCGTGCAAGATGCGATTGATATCAGCGCGGCATTTAGCGTTGACCCGACTCTCACTACAGTCTTTCCCAACACGACCCTCGGGAACCAATTGAAACAAGTAGCGAAAGTCATGAAGCTGAATCAGACTTCCCCGCAACTCAGTCTCAATCGTCAGATCTTCTTCTGCTCGATCGGCGGATTCGACACGCATCAGGATCAGATCACCAACCAGGGAAACCTGTTCACCCAACTAAGTCAGGCGATGAAAGCTTTCTACGATTCGACGGTCGAACTTGGAATCGATAACCGGGTGACCACTTTCACGCTGTCAGATTTCGGCCGCACGTTGCAACCGTCGGGCTCAGGTGTAAACGTTGTCGGGTCGGATCATGGTTGGGGCAATCACCAGTTCGTGATGGGCGGCGCAGTGCACGGCACGGATTTCTATGGCGTGCCTCTGGCGGTAGGGTCAGGCGGCAACGGCACAGTCTTCCCGACGCTGGTGGAGGGCAGCGCTTACGACACGGATAACAGAGGACGTTGGATACCGACCGTCGCGGTAGATCAATATGCTGCGACACTTGCTTCGTGGTTCGGCCTTGCTCCGGCGGACATGCCGAGCGTCTTCCACAACCTGTCGCACTTCACGTCTTCGAACCTGGGATTTGTCTAACGGGGCGCGGAGAGTCATAATCTATCAGTGCGTTTCGGCGGACAAATGGAGACGAGGAAAAAGTTACTTAAGCTTGCGATCGCCGGTGCAGCGGTCGCTCTGTTTGTCCTTCAAGCCCTTTCAGGCAGGAGCGTCCACGCTTTTGTTAGCGGCCCGCCGGCGTCACATACGGACGCGCCCGGCGAAGACAACTGCACTGAATGTCACACAACCTTTGCGCTCAATAGTGGCAACGGCAACGTGACCATCACCGGCTTACCGGACACCTACATGCCCAACCAGCCAGTGGCGGTGACGGTGACGGTCAATCACCCCAACGGATTTCTCTACGGGTTTCAAGTAACCGCGCTCGATTCAATGAACCACCCGGCGGGTGCATTGGCCGCCACCGACTCGGTCAACACACAGGCGATCACGGGCGACGTCAACAGCGAGACACGCAGTTACATCGAGCAAACGCAGCAAGGGGCTTTCCCCGTCGAGTTCGACCGTCGAAGCTTTACGTTCAACTGGACAGCTCCGAGCAGTGACGTCGGACCGGTCACCTTCTACGCCGCCGGCAATGGCGCTAATGGTGATGGAGATAGCACAGGCGATTACATCTACACCACGCAGGTAACAACCGGATGCTCGCTCAGCTTTGACACTACCAGCCAGAGCTTCGCCGCCGGCGGTGGGACCGGCACTTTCAACTTAACAGGGTCGGGCTGTAGCTGGAACGCCATCAGCCATAATGATTGGATCGCCATAACATCGGGGTCGAGCGGCACCGGCAACGCGACTGTCGCTTATTCAGTTTCCGCTAACGACACCGGCGCTATTCGCAGCGGCACGATCACGGCCGGAGCGCACACGTTCACCGTTTTCCAGGGGATGGAGTTTCCCGACGTGCCGCCCAGCAATTTGTTCTACACTGAGATAGGCAAGCTTTCGGCGAGAGGCGTGACTGTTGGTTGCGGCAGTGGCCTCTATTGTCCCAACGATCCGGTCACTCGCGAGCAAATGGCGGCGTTTATCATGCGAGCAAAGGGAGAGTTCAACCCGCCGACTCCTCAGACGCAGCGGTTCAACGATGTGCCGCCGGCCAATGTCTTCTACAATTTCATAGACCGTTTAGCCGAACTGCAGATCACGGTCGGCTGTACGCCGGATCACACGCTGTACTGTCCGCACGATTCGGTGCTTCGAGAGCAGGTGGCGGCATTCATCATTCGAGGATTGGGCGAGCTCAATCCCCCCATGCCTCCAAGTCAGCGATTTACAGACGTACCGCCATCGAGTGTGTTCTACAACTTCATCGACCGTTTAGCAGTGTTGCAGATCACGCTGGGTTGCACACCCGATCACACGCAGTATTGCCCAACAGATCCCGCAACTCGCGCGCAGATGGCGGCTTTCCTTGTAAGAGCATTTCAACTGTAACTCCGGCCAATCATTTATCCACAGATTACGCAGATGACGCAGATTGAAAAAACGCGGAAGCCTTCTTTATCTTTCATCCCTCTTAATCCCTCTTGTATCTGCGTCATCTGCGTAATCTGTGGATGAGTGAGTCGACGGCGGGCCGCCCTTACAAGTTCTCTATGCTGACTGACTACGAACTCGCGAGGCCAACGCGACGAACCAGTTCTGCGAAGCGCGCGTCTGAACGGACGCTGTCGAACAACGGATCAACGTTGAGATAAGCCAGATATCCGTATCGCTCATCGCAAGCCTTATCCAGCCACTCAAACACGCGATCGTTATCGCCAAAGCCGAGATACACTCTCGCAACCAGATACGCCGGAACGTATGTACTCTTCGCGCGCTCCTCTAACAGCCCGAGTACCTCTCTCGCTTTGTCGCCCTCTCCGAGCATCGCGTAGAAGTGTCCACGCGCGGACAAGAGCTCGACGTCTTCGCCGGAGAGCTTAACCGCTTTTTGAAACTCGACGACAGCTTCGCTGTACATATGCTTTTGCTCGTAGGTCTGTCCGAGCCTGCGATGCGCAAGCCCGAATCCTTCATCCAACTCAATCGTCTTCAAATACTGTTCGATCGCGTCGTCGTAACGGCGCGCGAGGTGGAGCAGCCATCCGGCATTCGTGTTGATCGGAAGCGAAAGAGGATCGAGTTCCCGCGCGCGCTTGATTTGATCGAACGCTTCGTCGAATCGCCCTTGAGCTACGACGGTGACTGCGTACCAGTTGTGAGCCATCGCGTAACCGGCGTTGAGCTTCAGCGCTCGCTTAAACTCTCGCTCGGAGTCAGCCCACTTCCAGTCATAGCCAAACTTCGCGAACGCCAGCGAAGTGTGAGCTTCGGCGAGCTCGCTGTCCAACTCGAGGGCCCGAGTCGCCGCCGTCTTTGCCATCGGGAACGCGTCCTTTGGCGCTACCGCGCTGTAGCTTGCCAGAATATTGTAAGAGTCGGCGAGTCCCGCGTATGCCAGCGCGTAATCGGGATCACTTTCGATTGCTTGCTTGAAATAATCGATGCCCTTCTTCAGCCCCTCTTCCGTTCGCTTGTTCCAGTAGAAGCGGCCTCTGAGGTAGAGCTGATAGGCTTCGGTGTTTTCGGTGTAGCGCTTGGCGAGTTGTTTCTTTTCGGGCCCGCTCAGCTTGAGCCGCAGCTTCTCGGAGATCTCCCGTGATATTTCTTCCTCGATAGTGAAGATGTCCGAAAGCTTGCGGCTGTATTGCTCGCCCCAAAGATGCGATCCGTCACCCGAGTCGGCCAGCTCCACCTTGATGATCAGAAGGTCGCCTCGCTGAAGCACTCTGCCCGTCAGCACTGCGCGCACGCCCAGTTCCTGGCCGACAATCTGTGGATCGACTTCGCCGCCTTTGTAGCGGAAGACTGTGCTTCGCGCCATCACCCGCAGCTTTGGAAGCTGTGAGAGATTGTTGATGATGCTCTCGGTGATTCCATCCGAAAGGTATTCGGCATCGGGATCGCCGCTCGCGTTTACCAACGGCAGGATCGCGAGCGAATCAATCGCCTTGCGAGAGCGCGAGCGCCGGGCCGGTTGCGTCTTTCCCGTCCCACTTGCACTGGTTGTTTTGCCCGCTTCACTGTCGCGTCTGAGATTTCGCAAGTCGGTTGAGACTTCGCACGCAGTTTGATAACGCCGCTGCCGGTCCTTCTCGAGGCATTTGCGCGCGATGCGTTCAAGTTCCGGCGGCACGTCATAGTTGAAGCGCGCAATTGCGATCGGTTCCTTGTGAATTATGTTGTCGATGATCTCGGTGGTGCTCGATCCTTCGAAGGGCAGTCTGCCGGTCAGCATCTCATAGATCACAACGCCCAGTGAGAAAACATCGGATCGCTGATCGATCTTATGCCCAAGCGCTTGCTCGGGCGACATGTATGAAACAGTGCCCATCACCACGCCAAATGCCGTTTGTGCGCCGAGCGGCACGGTGGGATCGCTCTGATCGCCTGAGTTCTCGGGTCGTATCACCTTAGCCAGGCCGAAGTCGAGCATCTTGACAAGCCCGCGCTCGGTGACCATCAAATTCGAGCTCTTGATGTCCCGGTGAATGATGCCGAGCGCGTGAGCCTCATCGAGCGTGTCGGCGATCTGCATGGCGATCTCGATTATCTCCGATGTAGGCATCGTTCGGCGGGCGATGCGCTGTAACAGCACCTCGCCGTCGACGTACTCCATCGCGATGAACATCGCACCGTCGTGTTCTCCAATATCGTAGATGGCGGCAATGTTAGGAGAGCGGAGCGCGGAAGCGGCGCGAGCTTCCGTCACGAACCTCGTGCGTCGCTCGGGGTCATATTGATAGGAAGCCGGTAAAAGCTTCAGGGCGATCTGTCTTCCGAGCCGCGTGTCCTCCGCGAGGTAAACCTCGCCCATCCCGCCCTCGCCGAGCTTTTTGAGAATGCGGTAATGAGAAACGGTTTCCGAGATCACT
>JADGNW010000328.1 GCA_017883315.1 Blastocatellia bacterium
CGATCGCGGCGACCGCTTCGTCCTCGGTGAGATTGGCGACGGGAATACCGGAGATCAAAGAACAGGAGAAGGGGAGACGGGGCGACGGGGAGACGGGGCGACTCGGCGAAGCGGAGACACTCGCCCCCTCGCCTCTTCGCGCCGTCTCCTCGTCGCCCCGTCGCCCCGTCGCTCCTTCGCTTGTCATACTTCTTACGTCCGGTCTTCGTCGATGTTGATTCGTTCACGTATCAGATACGTAGGCTTGTCCTGAGACTCGTGATAAGTGCGCACAACCATCTCCGCAAGCAAGCCCATGAAGATGAACTGGACACCCATCGCGAACATTATCATCGAGAGCGTGGCGAGCGGCATGCGATTGAGGTGCACGCCTTCGACGAAGCGATAGTAAAGCGAGAAGGCGAATGAAAAGAGCGAGATCGCCAGGCAAACCAGCCCGGCCGTCCCGAATACATAGAGCGGCTTCGTAAGATAGCTCGACAGAAACTTTATCGTGATCAGATCAAAGATCACTTTGATTGTCCGCGAGAGCCCGTATTTCGATTTGCCTGCTGCGCGCGGGTGGTGTGTAACGGGTATCTCGGTTACGCGGGCGCCAGCCCACCCCGCGTAGATTGGGATGAAGCGATGCATCTCGCCGTAGAGCTTGACGCCGGTGAGCGCGTCACGGCGATAGGCCTTCAAGCTACAGCCGTAATCATGAAGCTCGACGCCGCTTAATCTGGAAGCCAGTCTGTTCGCAAGCCTGGACGGGAGCTGGCGTGTGAGCCACGTGTCTTTTCGGTCCTTGCGCCAGCCGGACACCACGTCGTAGCCCTCCTCCAGCTTCTCTAACAATCGACCTATATCTGCCGGATCGTTTTGAAGATCGGCATCCATCGGAATCAATATCTGACCGCGCGCGTGATCGATGCCCGCGCTCATCGCGGCGGTTTGACCATAGTTGCGCCGCAATGAAATCACTCGAACTCGCGAGTCGCGCGTAGCGATCTCGCGCAGCATCGCAAGGCTTCGATCGGTTGAGCCATCGTCTATGTAGATTACCTCGTAGCTTCGGGCCAGCCTCTCGAGCGCGTCGGTGAGCTTCAAGTTGAGCTGCTCGAGATTGGGTGCTTCGTTGTAGACCGGTAAGATGACCGAGAGCGCAATTGTTGCGGGTTCGCTCTCAAGCTCCGTCAGAGTTTCAATGCCGTATTCTTTCATTTGCAGAAGGCGCGATGTGAGACTTCATGTTTGAGATTCGTGAAAGATACTAGCCCCGCAACTCATTTAGCGGCAAGCCGAGGTCGAATCAAGGGTGTTGCCTTTTGTTTGAGATCGCGAGCGAAGGCGAGACAACGTAATGGTTCAGTTCGCCTTGCCGGGAAGGAGGAACCGCTGATTTGCGCTGACTGCGTTTCGCTGATCTGCGCACATCAGCGCACCGAAGGCAGCGCAAATCAGCGGTTCCTCCTTCCCGCCAAGGTTGGCAGCGTCAAACTGATAAACCACTATTGCCGGGGCGCCGTTTTTTTGAACCACGCGACCAATTTCGCGATGCCGGCTTCGATGTTGGTTTGCGGATTATAGCCAAGCAGATGCCGAGCCTTGCTGATGTCCGCATAAGTGACCGGCACATCGCCGGGTTGCTCTGGCTGATGATCGATGATCGCTCGCTTGCCGAGAGCATTCTCGAGCAGTTCGACGAGCCGGCGCAGCTCGACAGTTCGAGATTCTCCCAGGTTGATTATTTCGAACTGACTCTGATCGTATTGAATGGCCCCCAGAACGCCCGCTACGATGTCGTCGATGTAAGTGTAGTCACGCCGCGTAGAGCCGTCTCCGAAGATCGGCACCGGTTTGCCTTCCGATATCAACCTCGCGAACTTGTGAATCGCAAGGTCGGGTCTCTGTCGCGAGCCGTACACCGTGAACAATCGCAAACACACAACGCGCATCCCGTGCACGTGACTGTAAACGTGGCAGGCTGCTTCGCCTGCGATCTTTGTCACAGCATAAGGAGAGATCGGATTAGCTATTGCGTCGTCTTCCGAGAAAGGGAGTTTAGCATTGACGCCATAGACGGAGCTTGAAGAGCCGAATATGAACTTCGGCACATTGTTCCGCCGCGCGGCCTCCAGCAGAGTGAACGTTCCTCGCACGTTTGTTTCTTCGTAAGCGAGCGGGTCCGCTAGAGAAGGACGAACGCCGGCGCGCGCGGCCAGATGAACCACGCAATCGAAACTCGCTCGCGCGAAGAGTTCGTTCATCGAGCGCGAGTCGGTGATGTCAGCCTCGACCAAATCGAAGTCATCTCGTTCAAGATGAGCAGCGATGTTCGCGCGTTTGATCGCCGGGTCGTAGAAGTCGTTGAAGTTGTCGACTACAGTCACGCGAGCGCCGGTTTTCATAAGAAGCTGATCAACAAGATGGCTTCCGATAAAACCGGCCCCGCCTGTTACGAGAATGTCTTTCATCTTAATCACGTTTGCTGCGTCGTCCAAATTAGCCTACATCGCAGCGAATACCAAGAGCCAGTAGTCAGTCACGATGAAGACGCCCCTACAGTCAATCAGACGAGGGTTGTCGGTGATAAGGCAATCAGCTAACCTCAGGCTCGATGAGTTCCAGTGGTGTTGCCAAGGGAGCCTGGTTCGCGAGAACAACCGCGCTTGCCGGGATCGTTACCCTGAAACCGGCTCTGGGTGCCGGTTTCGATACAGCAAACGAATCGAGTCTCAACCAGGAAAGTCGATGAGTCTACGAAGCACCTTAAGACGAGTTTACGATAACAGCCCGATTTCTGTGCAAACCAAGCTGCGCATGATCTACGGGCGCATCCCGGACCGCTTGAAGCTTGGCAAAGAGTTTGCCGACTACAGTGAACATCTCCTGCTCAACGAGCGACTCACGAGAGAAGAACTGGACGCGATGCAGCTCACAAAGCTGCGCGAGATGATCGAGCATTGCGCGCAGCAAGTCCCGTTTTACAAAAGCTTGTTTGATCGCGCCGGCTTCAAGCCCGCGCACCTAAGAACGCTTGCTGATCTCGCGAAGATCCCGCCGCTCACGCGCGAGGACCTGCGCGCTCAATTCGATGAGCTGCGCGCGGTCAATGCCTCGCAGTTTGAGCCGGAGCTGTGCGCGAGCGGCGGCGCAACCGGGCAGCCGGTGAAGTTTCTGCTCGATCGAAAGGCAATCGCTCTCGAGAAGGCGTGTGTTCGCCGTCACTGGCTTCGCAGCGGCTATAGAGATGGCGAGCCGAGCGCGAATCTGCGCGGTCTGCGGCTGGCGCTCAAACGGGGCACGTATTCGCTGATCGATAAAGGCGAGACCTGTCTGTACCTGTCGTCTTATGATCTCACACCTAATACCGTCAAGGGATACACAAGAGCATTCAACGATTTTCAGCCGGCGCTGCTCAACTCTTATGCTTCCAGCGCCGCGCTCTTCGCGACCTTGATCGAGGGGCGCGCCTTAAAGATTCACTCACCTCGAAGCATCGTTTGCGCATCCGAGACGCTTTACCCTCATCAGCGCGAGCGCATCGAATCGGTGTTCAACTGCAAAGTCTGGGACTGGTACGGCTTGACCGAGTTGGTTGGCAATGCCGGCGAGTGCGAGCTGCACAGCGGTTATCACATAGGGATGGAACAAGGCTACTTTGAGGTGCTTGATGAAAGCGGGCGCGCTGTAGCTCCCGGAGAGGTTGGAGAAATTGTCGCCACGGGCTTGCATAATTTTTCTATGCCGCTTGTGCGCTATCGCACCGGCGACCTTGCTGAATTCACCGATGAAATGTGTCCGTGTGGAAGCGAAAGCCGAATGATCAAATCCATCCAGGGGCGAGTGTTTGAGTTCATCGAAACTCCAAGCGGCGCACGACTGACCGCGACCGCGTTGAACGTGCACGACAACACGTGGAACAGCGTGATCCAATTTCAGTACGTTCAAAAGCAGCGCGACACGGTCGTGTTGCGAGTGATGAAAGGTGAAACCTATACGGAGGCTGACGAGAGACGTATCCTCGATCGAATGGGCGCTCGCTTTGGTGGGGAGATTCAACTTAGAATTGAATATGTATCGGAGATGCCGAAGACGCCTCGCGGGAAGACCCCGCTCATCGTGCGCGAGATAAAGTGAAAGAGTTTTTCAAGAACAGAGTTGCAGTATACCGCGCGGCCGAAGGGACCTATCCTCGTTCGGCTCCTTATCATCCATCAGAGCGCTATCCGGAATACCCCTTCAATGAGATTTCAGCCGAGCCGAACTTCGCGTATGAGGCAGTGCGGGGCGCGCTGCGGTTGGCGGGGCTCGACTCGGAGAGATTTGGGACAGCGTCCTGGAATCCGCTGGGCGATATTATTTCGGCCGGTGAGATGGTGGTCATCAAGCCAAACATGGTGCGCGACTTCCACGAAGAGGTTGAAAAAGGGACAGTCGCGCTGATCACGCACGGTTCGGTCGTGCGAGCCGTTGTCGACTACGTCTACCTCGCACTCGGTAAGAAGGGGCGCGTGGTAATAGCCGATTCTCCGCAGAATGACGCCGACTGGGATGGGCTGTGGCGCGCATTCCATTTTGATGAGCTGCTCGAATTTTACAAAGAGGCGGCTGGCGGGTTCGTAATTGACATCTACGACGTGCGCAAGGAAGCGGTTGTCTCGCGAAATGGCGTCGTGATTAAACGCTACGGGCGTCCCGGTGATCCGCTCGGCTACAGCACAATAAACCTGGGTGAGAGCAGCGAATTCGAAGGAGTGCCCGAACGCTTCGGCAAGTTTTACGGATCGGAATACGACGTCTCGCAGACCAACGTCCATCACCAGAGCGCGAGACACGAATACAACATCGCGAACACCTTCCTGAAGGCTGATGTCATCATCAACGTGCCCAAGCTGAAGACTCACAAGAAGAGCGGCATCACCGCCTGGATTAAGAGCGTCATTGGAATTTGCGGCGACAAGAACTGGCTGCCTCATCACACGCAGGGAACTCGGGGCGCCGGCGGCGATCAGTTCGCCGAAGACAGTCTCAAAAGCAAGACCGAGCGTCGGCTCACGGCCGGACTCAAAAGTGTAGTGAGACATACCGGTACAGCAGGAGCTGTTGTGGGTGGCCTGCTGCGTCGATCGGGGACTTATGTGTTTGGCGATACAAACAAGGACGCGATCCGTTCAGGCAACTGGCATGGGAATGACACGATCTGGCGCACCGTGCTCGATCTTCACAAGTGCTGGATTCATGCCGACAAGAACGGCGTGCTGAAGCCGGCTCAGCAACGAAAGTTTATTTGCATCGTCGATGCTGTCGTGGCCGGAGAGGGAAACGGGCCGCTCGCGCCTGAGACGAAACCCGCGGGCATGTGTATCGTCGGGTTTGATCCGATCGCAACCGACACGACCTGCGCGATGCTGATGGGATTCGATCCGGACAAGCTTCCGATACTAACGCGAGCCGGAACGACGAAGCGATTTTCGCTGGAAGAAGTCGCGCGCGAAGAAATAGAAGTGACCAGCAATGTCGAAACATGGAACGGCGCGGTGACGGAGATAACCGACACGCTTGAGTTCAAGCCTCACTTCGGCTGGAAGGACCACGTCGAACGGTTCAGGTAGATCAACTGCTTTGCGCCAAGGTCAAAGCAAGAACACGTCGGCTGCAATTGTCACGAACAGGATCACGCTCACGAAAGCATTTGTAGTAAAGAACGCAGCGTTCAGCCGCGAGAGGTCATTCGCTTTGACGATGCTGTGCTGATAGATCAGCAGCGCGCCAGTTGCGATCACTCCGATCAAGCCTAGCCAGCCGAGATGCGCATTCAAGAAAAAAATTACTAGTGATGCGAACATCAACGCGTGTATTCCGCGAGCGACCCATAGCGCGGCGCTGATCCCGAATCGGCGCGGAATCGAGTAAAGCCCGACGCCTCGATCAAACTCGTAGTCCTGACACGCATACAGAACATCGAAGCCTGCTGTCCAAAGTAAAACCGCCAACGACAGCAGCACCGGCACGAGCGTGAGCCTACCTTGAATCGCTATCCACGCGCCCGACGGGGCGATCGCCAAACACCAGCCGAGGATGAAGTGGGAAAACGATGTGAAGCGCTTGGTGTAGGAATAGAGCAGAACGGATCCCAACGCGATCGGCGAGAGAATGAGCGTCAGCCGATTGAGCTGCGAAGCCGCTAATAAGAAAAGCGCTGAGGAGACAATTGTAAAGACAACGGCGAACCTCACATCGAGAAGACCCGCCGGTAAAGCTCGAGCGGCGGTGCGAGGATTGGCCGCATCGATCTGCCGGTCGGCGATTCGATTGAACGTCATCGCCGCAGAACGCGCGCTGATCATTGCGACTGTGATCCAGAGAACCTTCGAAACCCAGAAGCTGGCAGGTTGAGCCGGAACTTCGCGCGCTGCAAGAGCCGCACCAAGAAATGCAAACGGCAACGCGAACAGCGTGTGCTCGATCTTGATCATATCGAGCGTAATTCGCAGCCGCTGTGTGAGGGTCATTCTATTCCTGCGGTTCAAATCTTTGACACAGGACTGACGTCGCCTTGCCAGACAGTCTCCTGCGAATGCGCGAGCCCCAGGTGATCCATAACACGATAGATGAAATGATCAACCATCTCGACGATGTTCGCCGGCCGATGATAGAACGCCGGCATCGCAGGGACGATCATCGCGCCCGCCTGCCGAAGCTTCAGCATGTTCTCTAGATGAATCGTTGTCAGCGGGGTCTCGCGAGGGACGATCACCAATCTGCGTCCTTCCTTCAAGCAAACGTCCGCCGCGCGATGCAGAAGGTTGCGCGATGATCCCGAAGCCAGCACGCCTAGCGTCGAAGACGAACACGGTATGATGACCATCGCATCGACTGGATACGAGCCTGAAGCGATCGCTGCTCCAATGTCACCGGGATGAAAGACGATTGTCTTAGTCGAAGGACGGCCGATCATTTCGGCGACAATCTGCTCTGCGTCGGCGGTCGCGCTAACATCGAGCTCATCGCTGATGACGCGGCGGCCAGGCCCGCTGATCACCACGTTGATCTGGCGAACTTCGGCACTGTCTTCGAGCTGCATCAAAAGCCGCTGCGCGTAGATCGCGCCGCTCGCGCCGCTGATTCCTACGGTTATCGTTTTCACCAAGCGTATTGTAGCCAGCCGCAGCAGGCTCAGCAACGAGCGCGTCGCCGGCTAACTGCCGGTGATGCGGGTCAGGGAAGCGTTCACCCGTTGCTGTAGCTCGGCTTCATCGAGCGTCTTCAGATCGCGCTCAAACAGGACTCGCCCCGCAACCTCGGTGAACAGCACATCGGAAGCGGCGGCGCTGAAGACGATCGCCGAGGTGGGTTCGTGCACCGGTGTGTTGTGAGTGCGAGTGAGATCGATCGCAATCAAGTCGGATTGTTTGCCGGCTTCAAGGGATCCGATCGCGTGATCGAGCCTTAGCGCCCGCGCGCTGTCGAGCGTCGCCAGCCTTAGCAGTTGCTCCGCCGTCGGATTCTTGAAATCGCCAGAGGCGGAGCGATGAATCAATCCGCAGAAGCGGGCCTCTTCGATCATATCGCAGCGATTGTTCGAGGCGACGCTATCGGTGCCGAGCCCAACCGTCACTCCAGCTTCAATCATTGCAGCGAGCGGCGCGACGCCGTGGCCGAGTTTCGCGTTTGATTTCGGACAATGCGCGACGCGAGCGCGGTGACTGGAGATCAACGCGATGTCTTGTTCATCGACTCTGACGCAATGCACAAGCAGCGGGCTGGTCTCCAACACGCCGAGCGATTCAAGGTAGCTGATTGTCGATACGCC
>JADGNW010000329.1 GCA_017883315.1 Blastocatellia bacterium
CCGCCAACTCCGTTGCGTATTGCTCGAGTCGCTCGACGCTGAACAACTCTTCTCGAATCGGTTCTTCTTGTGAATTGCTGTCGGAAAGTTTTAGCCTGCGCAAGGAACCCTCAAAGAATCAGTGTGCCCTTCTCGGGGCAAACGATGGGACGAACATTCACAACGCCAACCAGCATACCATGATCCCGGACGCTTCGCGTCCCCTGGATGACCTTGCTTGCCAAGACGAAGGAGAGAGACAATTCCCGTCGAGACGCGAAGAGGAGAAACGATGAAGCTAATCGGCACGAGACGAGAATTTCTGCGCTCATCCGCGGCGGCCGCCGGAACGTCGCTGCTGTTGAGCGCTTGCGGGCGCGGAACCGCAACTCAATCAGAGCCTCGGGCAGATGAACAGGCTTCGGCGAAGAAGGAAAACAACGAAATGGGCGGCGAGGTCACGGCCACTGAGGACTTGATGCGCGAACACGGTGTCTTGCGGCGAGCATTGCTGGTTTACACCGCTGCAGCCGCGAAAGTGCGCGGCGAACACTCGTCTGTGGTTGCGGACGCTCTTCAAAAGACGGCAACGCTGTTTCGTGACTTTGGTGAAGAATATCACGAAAAGAAATTGGAAGAAGCCTACATCTTTCCTGCGGTCAAGAAGGCCGGCGGCCTGGCTGCAACCTACGCGGATATCCTTATCGTCCAGCACGCGAGCGGCCGAGAGATAACCGACTACATCCTCGCCGTCACTCGAGGCGCGAAGCTTGGCGCTACCAATTCCGAACCGCTCGCGAAAGCGATGGACGCGCTCGTGCTGATGTACAGAAACCACGCCGCCCGCGAGGACACCATCGTGTTTCCGGCGTGGAAGCAGACGCTCACGGCAGAGGAGCTCGACGAGATGAACGACAAGTTCGAAGACATCGAACGCGAGCAGTTCGGTGAGGACGGCTACGAGAACGCCGTCAAGCAGATCGCCGACATCGAAAGCAGCCTGGGCCTGGCTGACCTGGAGCAGTTCACCGCGCCGCCGCCGCCAAAGCCGTAAGAGCAACGAGGTCGATATGTCATTTCAAAAGATCATCGCGACCACGGCGCCGCGAGCCGTGATTCTGATCCGGCTGATTGTCGGAGCAGTCTTTCTCTCCGAAGGCATACAAAAGTTTCTCTTCCCCGATGAATTGGGCGTCGGGCGCTTTATCAAGATCGGCATTCCGCAGCCACAAGTCATGGCGCCGTTCGTCGGAGTGTTTGAAATCGTGTGCGGCGTGTTATTGATTGCCGGCTTGCTCACCCGCCTCGCGGCGATTCCGATGATAATCAACATGCTCGTCGCAATATCAACGACCAAGATTCCGCTTCTACGGGAAAAAGGCTTCTGGAATATGGCTCACGAAGCGCGCACCGACTTCTCGATGCTTCTAGGCTCGATCTTCTTGCTCATCGTCGGCGCTGGAGCCTTGTCGCTTGATGCCTGGCTGCACTCTCGTCTCGCCAGCCGTGATTCCGACAACAGGAACTGACGAAGCATCGGTATCTGATGTTGATTTCGGGTGGTGGGTCAGTTTGAGTTCAGAGTTCAGAGTTCAGAGTTCAAGCTTCAGCTTGCGTGATTTGATCGGGTAAGCTCTGGAAGCAAGCTGAAGCTTGAACTCTGAACTCACGCGCTCTTTCGCCCTCCGCACACGACTTCGAAGATACGCCCTCGCCAACTGTATTGCAGCGACCCGAACTTCGCGAATAGTTCGTCGCGCGTATCGAATAGTCCTTCGTCTCCGACAACGTATCTTGATAGATCGAATCGTGTCGTTGAGCATACGACTCCACATTGCTGCGACTTTCCGTAGAAATCGACTGCCGTATGCGCCACAGCTTCAAACAATGTCTCGCCGATCTTCCGAATGGAAGAGGTGTCGTGGTCTAGAATAGGAGTAGGTTGAAGATTAAGGTGGCTGGTCTCTCTGATATCAGAATACTCGGCCACGATCCTCTCGACGGGCTCACTTTGGCGGCTTCTTCTCATAACCTTCATCAAGTCCGGGCATGTAGTAAGGACCGCCGGGCGCCATGCGACCCTTGAGAAAAATAACATTGGTCGAGATGGTTAGTGCGTTTCGCCGGTCGAGCACCGCTTTGCACTTCACCCAATCCGGGCCGTTGCCACCGTGCTGAACCGCATCGCGCGACGCCTTCCAGTGATCGAGGCTGGCATATCGAGTCGAGAGATAAATCTCGTCGTAGTCTTTGTTCTCCGGCGGCGCGCCATCGACTCCGGCCGGCGTGATCACCTTCCACATTCCAATCACGCGACTTCCGAGCTTCTCAAAGTAAGGCCAAACACCTTCGACGCTCACCTTGAGAAATTCATCGAAGCTGTCCTTCTTGATCTTGAAGTAGCGCAGCGTGACGATCTCGTCTCCCGGTTGCGCGACGTCGTTGCGCACCGGATGCGGACGGTCCGGATCTCTTGCTTGATTGAGCCCGCCGCGGAATGTCTTGTCCTGTGATTGCGAGCGGTCTTGCGCGAAAGCCGGAACAGTAGCGGAGAGCAGCACAAAACCAGAGATTAGGATCAATCGAATTCCTGGCATTCTTCCCTCCGATTTGCGCACCGAGGTGCAGTGTCGCTCTATTCGCGATACGAACCATCGATTCTATCCAGCTTGCGTAAGAGCCCCGGCCAAACAAGGTCAGCTCCGAGTCCCTTAGTAACCACCTTTACTTGTGCTTCGATGCCGTTGAGGATCGGCTTCGAGATCTCTACAAGCTCGGCTCCGCCAGCGTCTGCCATCAACTGAATCTCGCAGGAGCGCTCGAGGTTGTACATCGCGAGGAACGCTTCGGCCACATTTCCTCCGATCGTCAGCAAGCCATGGTTTCGGAGGATCAGATTGTTCTTGTCGCCAAGGTCCATCACCAACCGCGGCTTTTCGCCTTCGTTCAACGCGAGGCCTTCGTAGTCGTGATAAGCGATCGAAGCGAGCGCAAACAGCGATTGCTGCGAGATGGGAAGCAGCCCTTGCTTCTGAGCGGAGATCGCCACGCCATGCCGCGTGTGTAGATGCATCACGCACAACGCATCCTCGCGGGCGGCGTGAACCGCGCTGTGTATCGTGAAGCCGGCAGGATTGATATCGTAAGAGCTGTCCATGACCTTCTTCCCATCGAGACCAACTTTGACCAGGCTTGACGCAGTGATCTCATCGAACATCAACCCGTAAGGATTGATCAGAAAGTGGTGTTCGGGTCCGGGCACTCGCGCAGAGATGTGCGTGAAGATCAAATCATCCCATCCAAAAAGCGCGACCAGCCTATAAGCTGCGGCCAGGTCGAGGCGCGCTTGCCACTCCTCAACGGAAACCATGTCGCGTACTGTTGCTGTCCTTGCTTGCATGTCAGTTCCTCGTCGTTTACGTAGCGTTGATTTTTTTTTAGGAATGCTTGAGGACCACATCGTCGATGATCAGCTCTCAACGTCGCCTCAGGCAGTAGCAGAATGTCACGGCTTTGATTCGTGCGCAAGGTTGAAAGGAAGTGATCCGCGACCCGCACGACTAGAGAATCTCTCGGTTAGCCGCTCACGATCCATTCGCGAAGCTCGGAGCCTGATAACTGCGTCGCGCTCTCACCACCGCGTCAGGCGCAGAAACTTCGACTCTGAGCGTGTGCCGCTGTCCGTCTGCTTTGCTGACGTCCGGATAAAAGCCCAGCCGATACTGATGCCGCAGCTCTTCAGCTATGAGCTTGAAGGTCTTTTTCAAATCCGAAACCTTGCTGCTATAGAAACGTCCGGCCGAAACGTCAGAGAGTTTTGTCAGAAACTCCATGGCTTCCTGGTTGCGCATCTCGACGCGCTCACCTCTTCGGTCGTTACCGCGCGGCCGGTCGATTGGCGGAAATCGTCTTCCCATCCCGCCACGTCCGCGTCGCGGGAATGGGAATGGGCCGTTCCAATTATTGCGCTGAAACTCGGTCTCGAAGAAGACTGAATAAATCATTGCTCCCGATTCTGTGGCCTCGTCGAATAACTCGTCCTCTGAAATCCCGCTGCCGTAGTCTTTTCCATCGGTCAGTAGAATTATCGCTTTTCGACCCTCGATGCGCTTGAACTGTCGCTTGATGACTTCGGCTACGGCATCGCGCAGCATTGTGCCTATGCGCTCGCCAATCCTTGCATCTTTGATCGCCCGCTCCAGGGCTTTTCGATCGGAGGTCAACGAACTCAGCAGGTGAACATCGTAATCAAAGCTCATCACCAGGGCGCGATCCTGCGGCCTAAGCTCTTTCAGAAAATTGCCGGCATCTTTTTTGATGTCGTCGAGCACCTGCGACGTGCTGCGACTCGTGTCCAATAACAGCGCGATGTTGAGGGGTTCCTCCGATGCATCGAAGATCGAGATTCGCTGCTCGATTCGGTCTTGATACAACTTAAAGCTCTCGATCTTGAGACCCGAGATGTAGCGTCCCTGTCGATCGCTGACGATCACGGGAACGCTGACCAGGGTCGTCTGAACTTTGATTGGCGCGTCGGATTGATTCTGTTGCGCGAATGTTATCGACGAGGAGACAACGAGTATGACAGTGCAGGTAACGAGTATTTTCTGGCGGGACCGCATAACAATGGCGTCTCGCGAGGCTCACGCGTAAAACGTGAACTGATCGCACGCAGGATCCTTGGTGCTTTGAGAAAGCGATTCAATCCGCAAAGCGACGAACTCTAGCGAACGTCCTTCAACCCTGAGAGGCGCTTTTCGTATTGTGACAGCCGCTTTTCGTAGCTACTGTAATCGGCTCGCACTTCATAAAGATCTTTAATCACTTCGTCGAACTTCCGGTCGAGCCGTCTTATGTCCTCGCTTACGGCTTCCCAGATCGGTCGCGTTTCGCGGAGCCGTGCATCGACCTTGTCTTCGAGTGAAGTGAGTCTCTCCTCAACCGAGCCGACGCGAGAGTCCAGCGCAGCTATATCTTTTCTTATCTCTGCCTGCTCTCCACGAATTGCTGAGAGTTCTGAAAGCACGCGAGCTTCGAAGGACTCGCCGTCCGCAAATTTCTTTGTAGGATCTTCATTCATCGCCGCAGCCTCCTGAGTCGATACTAGTACCCAGGAAGATATGTTCAAGGATACGTGCTCAACGCACGGAACTCAACTGGCCAAAGCTATTTGCGACGTCATGTAGAACGATCACTGGTGGCAAAAAAGTGAGAGCCCTCCAAGCCCTCACCACACAACCACCATCGGCGCGGAAATCACGCGCGGATGAAACCGCGGAAGTTAGCCGGACTCACGTTGTATCCCGGGAAGATCGAGTTCAGATTGCCCGCGCCCATGTGACGCGCGGCGATTTCCGAAAACACATCGCGGAAGTCAGACGTGAGCGCAAGGTCGCGGCCTTCGTACAACTGCTCGGTCGAAAGCCCCGGCCATTTGCCGTAGACTTTGCCGCCCTTCACCGGACCGCCTGCCACAAACAGACAACTCGCGTGACCGTGATCGGTTCCGCCCGAACCGTTTTGCCGAATCGTGCGTCCGAACTCAGTCATCGTAAGGATCACGACGTTGCGCATTCGATCGCCCAAGTCTCGATACAAGGCCGCAACAGCCTGGCTCAAGTCCTGAAAGCGATTCGCAAGCTGCCCGCGCGAGTTCCCCTGGTTGGCGTGCGTGTCCCAACCGCCGACATCGGTGAAGGCGACTTCTATGCCGATGTCGGACTTGATCAACTGCGCGATTTGTAGCAATGAATTTCCGAAGGGCGAACGAGGATAGTTGGCGCCGTTTGCTGCCTGGTACTGCTGCGGGTTCGCCTTCTTCAACATCTTGACCGCTTCAAAAGCTTCCTTACCCGTGCCGTGCAGCGCGTCGCCGAGACCCTGCGAATAAAGCTCCTCGAAGCCTTTCGCCACCTGACCGTTTCCCTGCCCTGCGCGAACACCGAAGTCGTTGATGTTAGTCATCGCAATCGCCGGAGCGGGTCCTAACAAAGTTCGCGGCAAATTCGCCGTGAACGACACAGCGCGGAATGGCGATGCCGTCGGATTCTTCCTCACCTGCATGTAGCGATTCAGCCAGCCATCACCCGTGCCCTTGTTGCCCGGCGTCGCCGACTCCATGTAGTCCTGCGCATCGAAGTGCGACCGGGTGTTGTCTGGTGAACCGACCGCGTGCACTATCGCCAAATGGCCTTCGTCATAAATTGTTTTGAAAGGCGCCAGCGCCGGGTGAAGAGCGAAGTAGCCGTCGAGGTCGAGCGCCGCGTCCGCGTTGCCGCTCTTCGGCTCGGGTATCGCGATGTTCGGGCGCACGCTGTAGTAGCTCTTATCACCGAACGGAATCACCGCCGAGATTCCATCCATCGCGCCTCGCTGGAAGATCGCGATGATGATCGGTCTGTCCTTGCCCGTTGCTCCCGCCGTTTGAGCCATCACCGCACGCTTCAAAAACGATGGCGCTGCGGCAAAGCCTGCCATCGCCACACCTGATGATTTGAGAAAGAATCTTCGTGTTACTGCCATGGTTGTATCTCCACTTTCGTTCCGCGTTTAGGGTTCAGGGTTCAGGGTTGCGCATAACCCGGAACTCTGAACCCGAAACCCTGAACCGTTCATCCCTGAACCGTTTATCTTCGCTGAAACTCGGGCGCGCCGAGCACGAGGCCGAACACTTTCGCGGTCTCCAGATCGTCCGCCGACATCGCGATCTGAGTTCCAGGATTCATTCCGAATCGTCGCTCGAGCCGGTCCGGATTGCCGATGCCCTTTTGCCCTTTGCCCGCTCCTTGATTGGACGGCAACGCTTCCATTGAGTTCCCGGCCATCACCTCATCGCCCGTCGGAATTGGCGGAACGGCTCCCAGTTCGCCTTTCACCGGAACGCCTTCTTTCAACTGCTTGTCCAGGACCGTTCGCGTTTGCGGTGAAACGTCGCCGTTCAACAGCGAAGCGATTGCCTGCTCCATCACCCGTTGCCTGTCGGACATGTCAATGTTGCCAGCCGCGCGCTTTACATCAAACGCTGCGCCCCGCAACTTGTTCGTGGTAAGCGCGAGTCCGAAGTTCAATCGTTCGAGCAGCGAACCGGTGTTGACCCACTGATCGGCCCTGTCCGGGTAACCGGTGGGTGCCTGATAGAGATATAGCGGTTCACCCATCTTCGCGATGAACTGCGCAGTCTGAAGCGGCGCGTTCACATCGGCGCCGAGCGCTCGAACCGCCGACACCGCGAGCTCGAAAGGCGACTTGATCTTCGCGCGATAAGCCTCCTTCGAGTTGAACTCCCGCGACGTGAAGATTGTTAGCAGCATCTCGCGAATGTCGCCATCGGTCTTCGTGTAGACGGCAGTCACGCGATCGACAAGCGATTGCGGCGGCGTGTCGCTGACGAACCTGCGCACAAGCTTTGTCGAGATGAACTTCGCCGTGCTTGGATTATGCGCGAGAATGTCTATAACCATCTCGCCATCTTTGATTCCGCCACCGGCCGGAATCTTCTGGCCGAGCACGGTCTTTTCTTTGTTGTCGTGCATGAATGGACGGAAGGCGAACTGTGTGCCCTGCCGCGGTCGATCAAGAGTCCATCCAGTCAAGCAGCGCGCTACTTCCTGCACATCTTTTTGAGTGTAGCCGCCTTCGACACCCAGCGTGTGAAGCTCCATGATCTCACGAGCGTAGTTCTCATTAATCCCGGGCTTGCGCCTCTGCTGGGCGCCGACCTGGGCTTGTTGCTGCGGGTTTTGATTTGGGTTTCGCATTTGATCGCGCTGCATATCGCGATCGATCTGCTGCTGGCGATAGATCGGATCATTTGCGCCCTGACCCACACCCTGACCCAGACGAGGGTTGCCAAAGCCGCCAGGCGCTCCGGGCCTGCGCTGGAGCTGACCGTTACGCCGCTGAGGAAGCTGCGCATCGGGCGACATCGACTGAAAATTGTCAAGATAGACCAGCATCGCCGGGCTCTTCGCAGTCGCCATCAACAAGTCCTTGAACTTGCCCATCGTGTGAGGGCGTATCACGTTCATCTCATAATCCGTAGTCAGATCGCGATCGGCATTCTTAGCCCAAAAAATGTTGAAGTGGTTGAACCAGAAACCAGTCATCACTTCCTGAAGCTGTCGCTCGCTGTAGGCCGCGCGGATGATCTTTTGCGCCTGCAGGTCCTGCAGCAGAAACTGAGGCGGCTTCATGCCGTGCTCCTGATAGTAAGCCATCACCTGCTGCCGGTATTCGCGCTTTGTGTTCTCGTCAGCCCCTTCACCCGGCGGCGGCTGAATCGCGGCGTTCTTGCCCTGCTTGAGTCCAAGCTCTCGCGCCAGCAGATTCGGAGGCGGATACGTTTTTTGTATCTCGGCGAGGCTCATGCGAAGCGATGGGAAGTTCGCCAGCCGCGCTTCGATTCCGGGATCGTCTATGCGGTCCGGGTGCAATTGGAGATCGATATACTTATCAATGCCCATTCGCTTGACGCGCTCGACATCACCCGCACGCGGGCCGTAGCCGATGCGGTTGAGGAGGTGAATGATTTTCTGATTCTCGGTGAGGCCCGGGCTCGCCTTTGATTTCGTATCGGCGCCGACCGGCATGATCGCGCCGAACGCGAGCGCTCCCGCCATCGCGACGGCGAGCGCGCTTGAGGCAACGCGCCGGCCCGCGAACTTGAGCTTGAAGGAGCCGCTGGTTTCTCGTTTCATAGTAAACTTCCTCTTTTTATCCTGGAATAGTTGTGATGATTTCGGCGCCGGGCAAATTGCCGGGCTCTGCAAGAATCCGCCTTTCTCGACGGGACTGCGTTAGTCATAGAGCTTAGACGAAGGAAGACGACACTTAGTCTGAAAAACGTGAAGGGCATAACCTGACCGGGCGCCTCGTTCGGCGGGGTTTTGTCGTCGCGAGAATGGCATTCATTGCACTGTAGCCAACCCCTTCCTACTCCTTACCTACGAGATCCTCGCCAAAGAAGGCAAGTTTAACTCCTGGATCGCTGATCCGCGATGCGTGCTCAACGTGTGCGGCGGCGTTCGACTTGATCGTTTCCTCATGCCGCCAGCGGACCCCGTGCGCGCGGCGAAACAATCTGATCTTGAGATTCGCCACCTCGCTGTTGATGCAGAACAACCTCTCGCCGTCCGGATCCGAGTATTCAGCTTGTAACATATCACGCAACCGGCATTGGGCGGTGCCTTCGATGTAAACGCGCGAGTTCATCGCGGAGAATGACCAGTAGCCCATTCCGAGTTTTCGATGCCACTGTTCCGCGAGCCGCAAGCGAATGAACCGATGCTCTTCTCCGCGATGACGGAGATAAAGCGACTGAACAGGCGGCAGCTTCCGCCCCGCGCGACGCGGCCGCGCCGCAAGCCCTTCGAACACGGTTCCCGGATAATTCTCAAACGCGTTCGAGTGAACCCAAACCCATTCGTCGACGTGCTTGCGTCCCCACAAATGCGATTGGCATCCGGGTTCGTCTTCGAGAATGATGTTCTCACCGTCGATTGAAATCCTGCCGCTGAATCGCGTGTCCAGATTGGGTGAGCACACAAACGATGAAGGTCTCGTAAGATGGATTAGCGCTCGCGATATATGATGATAGGTAGTCTCACACGGAGTATAGCTCAGGTCCCATTCGACGGTATGGTCGCCGCTCGCTACTCCTCCGACCGCGCTAGAGAGCTTGAAGCTTGCCTCACCGATTCTCAAGCTGAAGTCCTCTCGTCCGTCGAACGAAAGTTGATCGATCGGGTACTCGCGTCTCAATCCGAAATTGCGGTCCGGAGACTCGCGGTTGAACACTGCGGCCCAGAGCGCTGCAGATGGTTTGGGGTCATTGTCCAGACCGATAGGCGACTCGAGCGTATAGCGAAACCAGAACCCGCGTTGTGAGGCGCGATGATTGAGCGTCAAGAACCATACCTCGTAGTGAGGCGCGCCATGGCCGTCCCAGCGACAAAGATTGTCGCTGAAGTTCGTAGCGAGACTGGAGGGTTTCTCGTAGACGGCGGTCATTGAGTGCTCTCGCAAGACGTGTTAGAGAAGAGGTCGAAGTTCTCTTAGCTGTGTCCCGAATTGCGGTGTAAACTTATATCAAGGTGAATCAGAGAATCAATCCTCTACTCTCGATCTTGGTCCTCAACGCCAGTTTGACGCACCGAGGAGACTAAAGGAATAATCACGGGGCTCGAAGTAAATATTGATGTCTTCCGAACACGCGACAATCATGGCTACGACGTTTGAAGCGGAGGTGAAGCTCGCTTGCGATGATCTCGACCGCTTGCGTGGCGGCGGCTTCGAACTCGATATCGTTGAGCCGCGCCACTTCGAGGACAACTGGCTGCTGGACACTTCCGACAAGACGCTGCTGACGCAAGGTAAAGCGCTGCGGATTCGTTTCGCGAGAGGCAAGGGCTGGATTACCTTCAAAGGAGCGGTTCGCGATGCCGACTCGGTGGTGAAAGTTCGAGAAGAGATAGAGGTTGGGACTACTGCGCCAGACCGTACGATTGAACTATTTGAGCGCCTCGGCTTTCAGCGCTCGTTCCGTTATCAAAAGTACCGCACGGTTTACCACGTCGCCGTCGATGGCCGCGAGCTTACGGTCGTATTTGACGAGACACCGATGGGAAACTTCATCGAGATAGAGGGGAATGAAAGCACGGTCGCTCGCGTTTTTGAAGCGTCAGGATTCTGTGACACCGACATTGTTCGCGAGAGCTATCCCGAGCTTCAAGCGAAGCGGTGCAACGACCGAGGCGTCCCGCTTCAAGATTTAGTTTTCGAATAGACGAGGCTTTGCGTCTTGGCGGATCTTAGCGTCTTTGCGCGAAATCTTCATTCGTCTAAAGAAGCGTTTTGCGCAAAGACGCTAAGATCCGCCAAGACGCGAAGAGCCAAGACGCATTACTGACAACTAACAATAATGAGAGCATTTATTCTAGCGGCGGGTTTGGGGACCAGATTGTGGCCGCTCACCGAAGACCGCACCAAGGCTGCCATACCATTTCTTAATCGGCCGTTGATCGCCTACTCCGTCGAATACCTGGCGCAGCACGGAATTCGCGAGATCATCGTCAATCTTCATCATCAACCTGATTCGATTCGCCGCGCGCTCGGAGACGGTTCAAAGTTCGGAGTCAAAATCAGCTATTCTTTCGAGCCGGAAATCCTGGGAACATCGGGCGCGTTGGATGCAAATCGAGAGTCGCTGCTCGACGACGATTTCCTGGTCATCAACGGAAAGATCATCACTAACATCGACCTTGTGCAGGCAATCCAGGACCATCGCAAACAAGAGGCGATAGCAACGCTGGTGTTGCGAGAGAATCGAGCGCGCGAGCGCTTCAGCATCGTTGAAGTAGACGAGCGAGGCTGGATTACTAGCTTCGCCGGATTCCCTGACATTGCTCAGTCGCAAGCCGCAACCGCCGACGCCTCTGGCAATCCTGTGGCCGGTCCGGCCACAATCGAGGCGCCGCTAATGTTCACCGGCGTTCAGGTGCTTTCTCCTCGAATCTTCCAGTACATTCCGCGCGGATGCTTCTCGCATTCAACGATTGATGTCTACCCCCAAGCGATCGCGGCCGGTGAAGCGGTGATCGGACACCTTTCAACCGGTGACTGGTACGAGATGAGCACGTTGGGCCGTTACCTCGAAGCCAGTCTTCGATTGATGGTCCACTCTGCCAGTTCGCCAGACAGTTCGGTGGTTGCCGGAGCGAATTGCATCATCAAAGCCAGCGCGACCGTTGAGCGAGCCGTGCTCTGGGACAATGTCACGATCGAAGCCGGCGCCCACGTCCGAGATTGCGTGCTCGGTGAAGGCGTGCGGATTCCTGCCAACGCAATAATCGAACGGGCAGTCGTCGTGAAGCGCGAACTCGTTCGCCAGATCGAACGCGGCGACGTCGTTGGCGAGAACCTTATCGTCCCGATTGAATAGCCGATCGGATAACAGATGACATCCGTTACGGAAACAGATCGATCGTCAATGATGGCTCGCTTGGCAGCGCGTCAATTGAACGTGTCTGTCGATGATCTAACGATCACCAAACTGACCGGGGATGCATCGTCTCGTTCCTACTTCCGTGCGGAGGCCGACAGCTCAAGCTCGCGCGTCATCGTTGCGATCTACGGCGCGCCTTTTGATGAGAATGAACGCGCGGTAGCGAGGCTGGCGCAGGCTGAAGCGACTAATCCATCCGCGAGGCTGACCTTTGCCAACGATCCGTGCGCTCACATCGAGGTGACTGCTCTCTTGCTCGAAGCGGGCTTGCCTGTTCCACCGGTCCTCGCCACTTCGGGCGCGGATGCGATGATGCTGATCGAAGACGTCGGCGATCTTCGGCTCCAGGACTGGTTGAGCGGACGCCCGAATAGCGAGGACGCCGAAGTTATCGAAGCGTACCGGCACGCGCTGGAGCTCGTAGTCAAAATTCAAGACGCCACAGAACTGGCTCTGGGGGCCGATTCCATCTGCTCGCATCTTGCCTTCGATGAAGCGAAGCTGAGATGGGAGTTGGGTTTCTTCTTCGCGAACTACTTCAATCGTTATCTTCATCTGAGGCTTGATCCGTCAACATCAAACGCCGTGCAAGCGGATTTCAAGGCGCTGTGTTTCGAGCTTGCCGCTCGTCCGCGAGTGCTTACACATCGCGATTATCACGCACGCAATCTTATGATGGAGCGCGGCGAGATGTTTATCATCGATCACCAGGACGCGCGAATGGGACCCACGAGCTACGACGTGGCTTCACTGCTAAGCGATCCATACACTGCGCTCTCAGATGAGGCTATCGAAGAATTGATCGAGCGATTCATCGAGATGAAAGCGGCGTCGAAGCGTCCGCATGCGAGCGTCGATGACTTTAGAACTGAGCTTGATTTGATGACCGTGCAGCGAATGTTGAAGGCGATCGGGACCTATGCTTCACAGGCTGCATCGGGCAATCCGGTTTACATTCCATACATCGGACCTGCCCTCGAGCGAGCGCTTGCGGCAATGAAAAAGCTCAACCGTTTCGACGCGACGCGCGCTCTGCTGGAACGAACTCGCGAATGATGTGTTCAGTGTTCGCCTCTCTCTCAACAGAACACCCTCATACAATCAACGACAGTACATTTCTGTAACGTGCGAGCTATGCTATCCTTCCATCGTGCAAGCTAAAGAAACCGTACGATCTTTACTTGAAGGTCTGCCTGATAACTGCAGCCTCGATGATGTTCTCTACCACTTGTATGTTATTCAAATGGTGGAGCGGGGGAGAGCGGATGCCGAAGCAGGCAGGCTGATTCCGCACGAGACGGTCGCCGAGGAGATGCGTCGCAAATGGCAGGTCGGACGCGAACCGTAGTCTGGACTCCTCTCTCGCGGGACGGGCTAGACGAGGTATTAGAATACATAGCGGAGGACTCGCCTGAAGCCGCAGAGAAAGTCCTCGCCGTCGTGCTTGGTGTCGCAGAGTCCCTTGCTGTCTTCTCCGAGCGTGGTCGTGTTGTTCCCGAGCTACATGATCGGTCGATTCGTGAGGTGTTCATCTACAACTATCGAATGATCTATGAAGTCCTGCCGAATGAAGTGCGAATCTTAGCCTTCATCCACGGCGCGCGGGATTTCGATCGGTGGTTGCGCACCTTATAGGGTTCAGCGCTTCAATCCGAAACTGAAATCTCAACATTAGACGCCTCCAAAGAGAACGTCACAACCTGACTGAAGAAACGACGATCACTCTTGTGGGTCAATTCAGCGTCCTACGAGCAGCAGCCGCTCGGAGAACAACAGTTCAAGCGAATGCTTTATCCGTTGACAGAATTCAACAGGCTATGTAGTGTCCTATATAATTCGTATGCTACTTAAGGAGAAGCGATGACCACGAAGACTTATCTCTCGCATTCGGCGGCCGTCATCCTGCACGCGTTGGGGGGCGGCTACAAATACGGGTTCGACATAATGGACATCACAGGCTTGCCAAGCGGCACTGTCTATCCCGCGCTGCGCCGTCTCGAGGAAAACGGGCTCGTCGATTCCAAGTGGGAGAAAGAAGGAATCGCTCAGCGCGACGGACGGCCGTCGCGCAAGTACTACCAGCTCACTCGCGATGGCGAACAGGCGCTCGCTGAAGCCGTCAAGCGCTACCGGTTGCTCGAGCAACGCCTGCCCATTTCGGCCGCCAAGCCGTCTCGTCAACGAGGCTGATCACTCACAGCGTTCAGCGAGGTCGC
>JADGNW010000050.1 GCA_017883315.1 Blastocatellia bacterium
AGCTTTCAAGCGAGAGCAACGGTATCTCACGCTCCCGAAGCTTGGCTTCCATATCGGGCCACGGCGCGTACACGCGTTCTGCCGCCCATCCTTCGCGCTTGTTGAGAAGGCTGTAAAGGATCTTGAGGCCGAGATGGCTCATCCCGATTTCGTAGGTGTCCGGAAAGCAAAGCGCTATGCGGGTCTCAACATCGGCGGCTGACTTGCGGACAGCGTTCCATTCACCGCCGACGTAGCGCGCCGGCTTTTCGACTAAAGGCAGAATCGAATCGAGTTCTGCTCGATAATTATTGTTTGAGTTGATCACCAGATGTCCTTCAAGTCGAGTACAAAGCCCGGCAATACCGGGTCGCCAGATACGGTCCGCGGGTTGTCGATTGATTCTACGGATTGGCCCGGCACGTAGACATAGACCCTTTTGGCGCCCGCATCCAGCAAGAAGCCCAGGCGGGCGCCATTGGAGACATACTCGTCCATCTTTTCCTGGAGGTACGCAAGGCGGTCGGAAGGAGAACGCAACTCCAAGACGAAGTCCGGACACAGCGGAACAAACTTGTCGCGTTCTGTCTGAGAGAGCGCATCCCATCTTTCGCGGCTCACCCAGGAAGCGTCTGGCGATCGCTTGGCGCCGTTGGGCAAGATGAACATAGTAGATGAATCAAAACTCAATCCCGTGCCATCTGCGATTGCCCAGCCAGCAATCTGATAATTTATTCGAGAGTTACGCGATCCCGTTGTTCCGCCTGTTGGGGGCATGATTATCAGCTCTCCTTCCGCAGAGAGTTCAAGTCGCAAATCGTCGTTGTCCTGACACAGTTGGTAAAACTGCTCGTCACTTAACCTGACAGAATGGAGATCAAGAGCCACAGCGAAGGCCTTTTCTTCTTCTTCTTGAATCTGTGCTGTCATAATGCCTCCGTCTAACTATGGGTCGCTAAGTGTAGCTGCTAATTCACAAACCTCTTCATTCTTACGCTCAACGCCAGCCCTACGCCGATGAATACCGACATCACCGCAGTGCCGCCGTAGCTCATCAGCGGAAGCGGAATCCCCATGATTGGCATCATTGCCACAACCATCCCAAGATTGCACAGAATATGAAAGGTTATCAATCCAACGAAGCCCATAACCATAAGCGAGCCCGCTCGCTCGCGCGACGATTTAGCCACAGCTATCAGCCGCCAGATGAACATCAGGTACAAGACCATCATAAGCAAGATACCGATCAACCCGGTTTCTTCGGCAACAACCGCGCCGATGAAGTCCGTCCACGCAAACGGAAGAAATCCGAGCTTGCCTTGAGTGCCGTGCCCGATTCCCTTCCCCATCACTCCGCCCGAGCCAACTGCTATCACAGACTGAATCGTCTGGTAGCCGAACCCTCTGGGGTCGACCTCTTCGGGATGAATAATTACGTTGATGCGTTCCTGTTGATACTTTTTCAAATGCGGATACACACCAACCAGGCCAACGGCGACCGCGACTACGCCGACAGCCAGAAATATCTTGCGCATGCCTCCCAGGAAGTAAAACGTTCCCAGTATCGCTCCGAAGGTCAGCGTCGTTCCCGTGTCGTGCTCGGCGTAAACCAGAATGACGGGGGGAAAGACTATCGCTCCCATGATGATCATGTCTCTTATCGAAAGCGACGCCTGTCGCAGCGGCGCCAGGTACCGGGCGAGCATGAGAATCGTCGCCGCCTTGGCAAACTCGCTTGGTTGCAAGCTGAAGCCGGCCACGCGCAACCACGCTTTGTTACCGTTGATCTGAGTGCCCACAACCAGCACGAGCACCAACAATACCAGCACGCCAGCGTAGAAAAACGGCGCTATGTTGAGCACGATCTTGCGGTAGTCGGTGAACATTATGACGATCGCGATTGCGACGCCAATCCCGAGTGAAACGATCTGCTTCTTCACATAGCCGCTATCCGGCGCGCTGCTGCTGATAGCTACGCAGCCGAAGGCAGTCAGCGCAACGGGCGCCAGCAGCAGCAGCCAATCTACGTCTTTTAGTCTTCTTTGACTGAAGTCAACCATGGATCGTTTATCGACTCATTGGGTAACGGGACGCCGCTTTCGATCAGCACCCGCTAGCGGACGAGAGTCGGTCTTCGATTGCGAGTTCAACGCTACAAGCTCGGGGAGGATCGGGTGACCGAGTTTCTTTGCAAAGTACGCCGCTTCGATAATTTTGACCTTCGGCGCGGATGATGATGCGCCCCAGCCTCCATTCTCGGTTATGCAAACAACTCCGATCTCGGGCTTTTGATTTGTGTGCATCGGCGCGAAGCTAATGAACCAGGAATGGTCCTTGTGTTCTTTTCCGCGAACCTTTTCTTTAGCGATGACCTGGGCAGTGCCGGTCTTGCCGCCTGCATTGATCTCGCGCGGAAATCCGACGCCACCTGCGGTCCCGCCTTCGTTGACCACTCCCCACATGCCGTAGTCTATGGTATCTACCGTCACCGGCGAGAGCTTCAGCTCAGTTGGCTTATTGTCGTAATACTCGATGGGTTTGAGTTGTGTCGCGCTGGCCTCTTTGAACAAGTGCGGCGTATGGAACTCGCCGCCAATTACGATTCCGGCTTCGGCGCGAATCAATTGAATCGGAGTCACCGCTACCGACCCTTGACCGATCGAGGCAAGGACGGTATCGAAATCCTTCCAGACCGGGTCGCGTGGATTGACCCGCTTCTTCCATTCACGGCTCGGTATGATCCCTCTCATTTCACCGGGAAGATCAATACCGGTCCGCTGGCCCATTCCGAAGCGGGTTACCCAGTCGTGAATCATGTCTACGCCCATCTTAAGCCCCAGCCGATAAAAGTAACCGTCACACGAGCGCACTATTGCCGTGTGAATGTCGGGCGTGCCATGATTGCCGCCGCAGTGAACGAAGCGATTGCCTACTGAGATTCCACCGCCACAAACGATTCGAGAATTCTTGAGCGTTATGACTCCCTCTTCGAGCGCCGCGGTAGCCATCATGATCTTCCAAGTCGAACCTGTGGGATAAGTGCCCTGAATCGCTTTGTTGTACATCGGATGCGACGGGTCATTCACGATGGCCGCCACTTCCTTGCGGCTCTCGCTCGAAACCACGTTGCGAGCGAACACGTTCGGGTCGAAGCTTGGGACGGAGACGATCGCCAGTATCTCGCCGTCTTGCGGATTCAACACCACTGCCGCGCCAGTTTCTTTCTTAGAGTAGAACTGATCCTCGGCAACCCTCTGGATATCCAGGTCAAGCGTAGTGGTAATGTCCTGACCTTTGATCGGCTCAATCTTTTCCAGGTCGGCGATTGGACGTCCCCGGCTATCGACGATCACACGCCGCATTCCGTCCTCACCCCGCAGTATTTTGTCATACACTGCTTCGATCCCGCCCTGCCCAATAATGTCACCTGATTTGTACCCGGCCTCTTTGAACTGCGGAAGGTCTAGCTGCTTAGGGTTGACCTGGCCGATGTAACCGAGAACGTGAGCAGCCAGCTTACCGTACTTGTAGACCCGCTGCGGCTGATACTCGACCCTTATCTCGGGATGCTCCAGTTCGTGGGCCCCCACCCACTGTTGGTCGTCAACGGATGCATTTTGCTTCACAAGTATCGGCTGCGACTTCGGCCGCATAGGATCATTCAGCTCAACTAGTATCTCCCCTCGATCAACATCCAGATTCTGTACAAGTGCGTTGAGTGTGTCGTCTTTGTTGGTTATGTCTTCAGGCGTGACGACAATGTTGAAGGCCGGCGTGTTGTCGACAAGCACGTTGCCGTTTCGGTCCAGTATGTTGCCGCGGGGCGCCGGAATCGGGATCTCGCGGATTCGGTTGTTCTCGGCGCGCGCCTGGTAATAGTCCTGTCTCGCGACTTGAAGAACATAAAAGCGAATGCCGAGCGCGATGAAGACGACCAGCACCAGGTACTGAATCACATAGACACGCAGCTCCAGATTGAATCCGTCTTCCTTTGGGTTTGTGCTACTCATAGAACCTCTTCCTTATCGCCATACGGCGCGCGGTTGCTTGTTCTGAGAAGACCCGATCAAGCACTACAAAAAGTGCGATCGACGTCACCGAATCGCCCAGCACTTTCCAGCCGATCGTCGCTCCGAATTCCGCCCACGTGGACATATGTGGCAGAGCTTGTTCGAGCATCTGATACAAGCCGACAAACAGCACCGTATTCGCGGCTGAAGCGACGGCTACAACTGCCAGTCTGGCCAGCGGATTCTCAAGCGAAAGCCTCACACTCGCCGTTCCTACCAGATAGCCTATCAGCGTCTTTGAGAATCCTCCAACACCGACTATGCCTCCGGCTATGGCATCACCGCCAAGTCCCGCGAGCATTCCCGTCACCATCCCGAGCACCGGCGCGCGCTGCAACCCGAAATACACCGTCACAAGAAGGGGAAGATCGATGTACTGAAAGAAACCCACGTAGTCGGAAAGCAGCATCTGTAGCAAGAGCGCGACGACAATAGTCAGGGCGATTTTAAAGGTCTGCACTCTTCAGGCTACCTCGGAGGATTTCGAACTTCGATTCCTTCATTGAGCTTCAAGTCTTTTTGCTCGACCAGAAGCACCAGCAGATGCTCGACGCGATCGACGGGCGCCGCCGGCTTGATGATGATCTTATGCCAAGGCGCGTTTGGATCGACCTCGACGCGTTCAACCGTCCCTATCAGAAGACCCTTTGGATAAATCCTATCGAGACCGGTCGTCACCACGGCCTCGCCAACTTCCACGTTCTCACTCGTAGAAATGTTCTTCAGCTCGCAACGGTCGTTGTCGATACCACGAACTTCGCCCATCGCGCGCGAGTTCTGAAGCATCGCGCCAACGCCGGCGTGCTTGTCGGTGATCACTTGTACCATCGCGAAGTTTGGACCTACGGAGATTATTCGGCCGACTATGCCGCCTCCTGCCGACACGGGCATGTCGCGCTTGACTTCGTCGAGCGTTCCGCGATCTATAGTCAAGCGACGAAACCAGAGCGTCGCGTCGCGCGATATCACGTTTGCGGCAAGCTCGCGATACGGGGGGTGCGGAGGCAACGCTAGCTGCGTGCGAATTGAGTCCAGTTGAGTAGCTCGCTCGAGTGCCTTGTTGCGCTCCGCCGTTAACTCGTCGACTCTTTCTCGGAGCTCCAGATTCTCTTCGCGCGCATGCCTCACATCGACGTAGCTCGATGCAACTCCTTTGACTGAGGACAGCACGGAGTTCCCTGCATGAACGATTGGCGCAAACACGGTGACAAGCCAAACTCGCAGGAAGGACTGTTCGCTGTCCGGGTGGCGGGCGTTTGTGGACATCAGCACTACCTGAAAAAGCAAAAGGGCGGCTAGTATCCAGGGTGCTTTCCGCTGTGCAGGATTTGCACTCATAGCAGTAGGGGTGGAGTTGGGGGTAAGGGGTTAGCCTAACCCCCAGCCCCAAATCCCTAACCCCCCGTTTCACAGTCCGTGATGCATCATCGTGTTTTCCCAGCTTACTCGGCTGAGCAGGTCAAAGTCGGCGAGCATTTTTCCGGTGCCTAGCGCGACCGAGGAAAGGGGGTTCTCGGCCAGGGACACCGGCACTCCTGTCTCGTGCATAAGCCGCTTGTCTATTCCCTTGAGCAAGGCGCCGCCGCCGGTCAGCACAATCCCGCGCTCCGCGATGTCGGCAGACAACTCCGGAGGTGTGCGCTCCAACGCTACGCGAACCGCATTCACTATGGTTGAGATTGGATCGGCCAGCGACTCGCGCACTTCTTCATCCGTGATGGTTATCGTGCGGGGAACTCCTTCAATCAAATTGCGGCCTTTGATCTCCATCTGCATCGGCTCTTCGCAAGGCCACGCCGAGCCAAGCTCTATCTTCACGGACTCGGCCGTGCGCTCGCCGATCAGAAGGTTGTACTTCCGCTTTATGTACTGAATGATCGCTTCGTCCAGCTCGTTACCGGCGACGCGAACGGCGCGCGAGTAGACGATGCCAGACAGCGAAATGACCGCGATGTCCGTAGTTCCGCCGCCGATGTCGACTATCATGTTGCCGTAAGGCTCGGTGATCGGGAGTCCCGCGCCGATCGCTGCCGCCATCGCTTCCGCAACCAGATAAACCTTGGAAGCTTTCGCTCGATAGGCGGCATCCTCGACCGCCCGGCGCTCGACCTGAGTGATCTCACCGGGCACTCCGATGACTACGCGAGGTGAAACCCACGAGCGTCCGTTGTGCGCCTTGCGAATGAAGTGCTGAAGCATCTTCTCGGTCACCTCAAAATCCGCAATCACGCCGTCCTTCATCGGTCTGATGGCAATGATGTTGCCGGGAGTGCGGCCGAGCATCTCTTTGGCTTCCTTGCCTACGGCTTCTACTTTATTAGTCAGCTTGTTGATTGCAACGATGGAAGGTTCGCTGACGACGATCCCCCGTCCTTTGGCAAACACGAGCGTGTTCGCGGTGCCCAGGTCAATAGCCAGATCGCTAGAAAATGGGTTGAATAGATTTCTTAGTCTCATTATGTATATTCGCTTTAACCAGAATGTCAGAGCTGTCGCCCATCAATACTACAAAAGGCCCGCTGAAAAGGAGAAAAACGCACTTGGCGGAAAGCCGAGGCGGTAGTCAAAGTCAGAGACTCACTTGTGAGGTAATCAGGAGCGGTGGGGACCACCAAATCCCCTATCGCCGTCAAGTCGTTGCTGCTCGCTACAGCGCCCGTTCAGTTAACTCCCGTTCCGGTAAATCTTTTGAAGACTTAATCTAGCACGTGCACACAGGGCACGCAAGAACCTTTTCAAAAAAAAGCCGCCCGAATTCAAAGAAAATCCTAACTCACAGCGTAGCGGCGGCGCTGGACGCTCAAGCCGCCGGCTCCCGAGCGTTCAAATCATTGATGCCGCCTACGATCGCGTGTTAAGATTAAAGCACTGAAGACAGGGAGGTGACTCGATGATACACACAATCATATCCGCCCCCCGCGCCGTCCGCCGTAATCTCTTCGCGGACTGATCACGCTTGATTACAAACAACACCTGCCGGCAGGCGAAGTGTCTGCAACCTATGTTTCATTGTATTCAGGGAGGACTTATGCAAACCGTAATCAAGACAGCGCTACCCGAAATCAAGACCGCGCTTCCCGGTCCTAAGGCCAGGGAGATTCTCACCCGTGATGCAAAATACATTTCGCCGAGCTATACGCGCAGCTACCCGTTGGTCGTCGCGCGCGGCTATGGCGTGATGCTCGAAGACGTAGACGGCAACACCTTTCTTGATTTCAACGCGGGCGTAGCAGTAGCCGCGCTGGGGCACGCGCATCCCGAAATCGCCGACGTCATTGCGCGTCAGGCGCGTGAGTTCGTTCACATATCGGGAACCGACTATTACTATCCACATCAAACCGCGCTCGCGGAAAAACTGGCGCAGGTGACCCCGGGGGACTTTGCGAAGAAGGTTCATTACAGCAACTCCGGAGCCGAGGCGATGGAGGGCGCGTTGAAGGCTGCCATCTACTCGACCGGCAGACAGAAGTTCATTGCGTTTCGTGGAGCGTTTCACGGCCGCACTTTTGGAACGCTATCGCTGACTGCCTCGCGAGCCGCACAGCGTCGAGGCTTTGGCCCGCAGACGCTAGATGTGACGCACGTTCCTTACGCAAACTCGATCCGTTTTCCGCTCGAGCGACGAGCCGGCGAAAGCGTCGGCCAGCGTGTAGCTCGCTACATCGAACAAACGATCTTCAAGACTACCGTCGCGCCCGAAGACTGCGCGGCCATCGTAGTGGAGCCGGTTCAGGGTGAGGGCGGATACGTCGTTCCGTCAGCGGACTTCCTGCCCGAGCTTCGGCGGATTTGCGACGAGCACGGAATCGTGCTGATCGTCGATGAAGTGCAATCGGGAATGGGCCGCACAGGAAAGCTCTGGGCAATCGAGCACTTTGGCGTCGTGCCGGATGTAATGTGCATGGCCAAGGCAATCGGCGGCGGACTTCCTTTGGGCGTCACACTCGCGCGAGAGGACTTGATGCGATGGCACGTAGGCGCGCACGCTTCGACGTTCGGCGGAAACCCTGTAGCGATTGCAGCAGCGCTAAAGACACTGGAGATTCTCGAGAAAGGCGTGATGAAGAACTGCGCCAAGATGGGTGCTTATATGATGGACCGCCTGCGAGAGCTTCAGCAGAAGCACGCACCAATCGCCGAGGTTCGTGGGCTTGGCTTAATGATCGGAGTCGAGATCGCGCGCGACCGCGAAGCGACTCAGCCATGGACGGAACTTCGAGACAAGATCGTAATCGAGTGCTTCAATCGAGGGCTTGTGATCCAGGGCGCGGGAGAGTCTGCCGTGC